>NZ_JAJCXD010000009.1:0-81977 GCF_021056305.1 Actinokineospora sp. PR83 | reverse complement strand
GCCGCGCCGCTTGGAGATCACCACGGCCACCACGATCAGCACCAGGGCGACCACCGCAATGCTCACCCGCAGCCCGGTCGATGCCTCCGCGCCGACCGACCAGCCCACGATGGCGGGCGCGATCAGCACCGAGACCAGGTTCATCACCTTGATCAGCGGGTTGATCGCCGGACCGGCGGTGTCCTTGAACGGGTCGCCGACGGTGTCGCCGATGACCGTGGCGGCGTGCGCCTCGGACCCCTTGCCGCCGTGGTTGCCGTCCTCGACCAGCTTCTTCGCGTTGTCCCATGCGCCACCGGAGTTGGCCAGGAACACCGCCATCAGCGTGCCGGTGGCGATCGCGCCGCCCAGGTACCCGGCCAGCGGCCCGACCCCGAGGCCGAACCCGACCGCGATCGGCGCCAGCACCGCCAGCAGGCCCGGGGTGGCCAGCTCGCGCAGCGAGTCGCGGGTGCAGATGTCCACGACCTTGCCGTACTCCGGCTTGCCGGTGCCCTCCATGATCCCCGGGATCTCCCGGAACTGGCGGCGCACCTCGAACACGATCGCGCCCGCCGCCCTGGTCACCGCGTTGATCGCCAGGCCGGAGAACATGAACACCACCGCCGCGCCGATCAGCACGCCGACCAGCACGTCCGGGCTGAACACCAGGAACGCGGTCGGGTCGAACGTCTCCCCGGCCTTGACCAGCGCCTTGCCGATGGCGTCCTGGTAGGAGCCGAACAGCGCGGTCGCCGCCAGCACCGCGGTGGCGATGGCGATGCCCTTGGTGATGGCCTTGGTGGTGTTGCCGACCGCGTCCAGCTCGGTGAGGATCTTCGCGCCGTCGTCGGTCACGTCGCCGGACATCTCCGCGATGCCCTGCGCGTTGTCCGACACCGGCCCGAAGGTGTCCATGGCGACGATCACGCCGACCGTGGTCAGCAGCCCGCAGCCCGCCAGCGCGATGGCGAACAGCGCCACCACGACCGAACCGGACAGCAGGAACGCGCCGTACACCGCCGCGCCGATGACCAGCGCGGTGTAGACCGCCGACTCGAAGCCGACCGAGATGCCGGACAGGACCACGGTCGCCGCACCGGTCAGCGAGGTCTTGCCGACCTCCTTGACCGGCTTGTACTCGGTGCCGGTGTAGTAGCCGGTCAGCCAGAGGATGACCCCGGCCAGCACGATGCCGATGATCACGGCCACCGCGGCGATCAGCGCCGGGTTGCCCGGGGTGCTCGCCTGGGTGCCGTCGGTCAGCGCGGAGAACGAGCTCGGCAGGAAGACGAACGCCGCCGCGGTGCACAGCACGGCCGAGACCAGCGCCGAGATGTAGAACGAGCGGTTGATCGTCGTCAACCCGCTCTCGCCCGCCTTGGCCTTGGTGATGTAGACGCCGAGCATCGCGGTGATCACCCCGAGGGCCGGGACGATCAGCGGGAACAGCAGGCCCTTGGAGCCGAACGCGGTGGAGCCCAGGATGAGCGCCGCGACCAGCGTGACCGCGTAGGACTCGAACAGGTCGGCCGCCATGCCCGCGCAGTCGCCGACGTTGTCGCCCACGTTGTCGGCGATGGTCGCCGCGTTGCGCGGGTCGTCCTCGGGGATGCCCTGCTCGACCTTGCCGACGAGGTCGGCGCCGACGTCGGCGGCCTTGGTGAAGATGCCGCCGCCGACCCGCATGAACATCGCGATCAGCGCCGCGCCGAAGCCGAAGCCCTCCAGCACCTTGGGCGCGGTGCCGGTGTAGACCAGCACCACGATGGCCGCCCCGAACAGGCCGAGGCCGACCGTGGCCATGCCCACGGCGCCGCCGGTGCGGAACGCGATCCTGGTGGCGGTCTCCCGGCCCCCCTGCTCGTTGGCCGCGGCCGCCACGCGCAGGTTGGCCTGGGTGGCCAGCCACATGCCGAGGTACCCGATGGCGAACGAGAAGACGGCGCCGACCAGGAAGAACAGCGACCGTCCTATCCGCTCCCCACCGCTGTCGGCCGGTAGCAGGAACAGCAGCAGGAACACCACTGTCCCGAAGACCAGCAGGGTGTTGCGCTGTCGCTTGAGATACGCCGCCGCGCCTTCCTGGACCGCCTTGGCGATGTCCTGCATCTTCAGGGTGCCCTGGCCCGCGGCCAGGACCTCCTTGATGAGGACGTACCCGACGGCGAGCGCGGCTAGGGCGATCACGGCGACCACGACGACGACACCGCGGTCGCCGCCGGTGAGTGTCAGATCTGCCGCGAGGGACTGCCCGGACATCCGGCCTCCTGAGGATCTGCCTGGTGTTCAGCGCCGGCCGACCGCCACTACCACACGACGTCCACCGACCCCGTTTGCACGTGTGGGCCACCACAATCAGTGGTCCGCTCGGAAGTCTATTGGTAAAGCGGATCACCGATGCGAATCTGTTCCACACCGTGCACCCTCCGTTATGCAACACCGCCGTAGTGTGATCGAAATCTCATGATCACACCGCGTGTCGCCCCGAGGAGTGCGGGAACCTCGTACACCTGTGCGAAAATCGGGGGGTGCGTGTCGAGTCGGCCACAGATCTCCCGGCGGGCGCGGCTCTCCCGGCGGGCGCGGCGGAGCCGGACCGGGGCACCCACCTGCTGCGGCGGGTGCTCGCCGGGGTGCCCGCGGGTGAGGAGCCGCTGACCCACGTCGCCGAGCTGCCCGAGCGGGCGGCCAGGGTGGTCCCGTGGCCGGAGTGGACGCCCGACCCCGTGCGCGCCGCGTTCACCGCGTGCGGCGTGCGTGAACCGTGGTCGCACCAGGTCGAGGCGGCCGAGCACGCGCACGCGGGCCGCAGCGTGGTCATCGCCACCGGCACCGCCTCCGGGAAGTCCCTGGCCTACCAGTTGCCGGTGCTGACCGCCCTGACCGGCGACACCCGCGCCACCGCGCTCTACCTCTCCCCCACCAAGGCCCTCGGCGCCGACCAGTTGCGCTCGGTCTCCGCCCTCGACCTCCCCGGCGTCCGCGCCGCCTCCTTCGACGGCGACACCCCGACCGCCGAGCGCGACTGGGTGCGCGCGCACGCCCGCTGGGTGTTCACCAACCCGGACATGCTCCACCGGGGCATCCTGCCCGCCCACGGCCGCTGGTCGATGTTCTTCCGCCGCCTGCGCTACGTCGTCGTCGACGAGTGCCACTCCTACCGGGGCGTGTTCGGCTCGCACGTGGCCCTGCTGCTGCGCAGGCTGCGCCGGGTGTGCCGCCGCTACGGCGCCGACCCGGTGTTCGTGCTGGCTTCGGCCACGGTGTCGAACCCGGCCGCCTCCGCCACCCGCCTGTCCGGAGTGGACTGCGCCGCGGTCGCCGACGACGGCTCCCCGCGCGGTGCCCGCACGGTCGCCCTCTGGGAACCCCCGCTGCTCGACGACGTGGCGGGGGAGAACGGCGCCCCGGTCCGCCGCTCGGCGGGCGCCGAGTCCGCCCGCATCCTCGCCGACCTGGTGATCGAGGGGGCGCGCACGCTGGCGTTCGTCCGCTCCCGCCTGGGCGCGGAGCTGACGTCGCTGGGCGCCAAGCGCATCCTCGCCGAGGTCGACGCCGACCTGCCCGACCGGGTGGCCGCCTACCGCGCCGGATTCCTCCCCGAGGAGCGCCGGGCCCTCGAAGCCGCCCTCGCCGACGGCCGCCTCCTGGGCGTGGCCAGCACGAACGCCCTGGAACTGGGCGTCGACATCGCGGGCCTCGACGCCGTGGTGGTCGCGGGCTACCCCGGAACCCTCGCCTCGTTCTGGCAGCAGGCGGGGCGGGCGGGCCGGGCGGGCGACGGCTCCCTGGTCGTCTTCGTGGCCAGGGACGACCCGCTGGACACCTACCTGGTGCACCACCCCACCGCGGTCCTGGACAAGCCCGTCGAGGCCACCGTCACCGACCCTGGCAACCCGTACGTCCTGGCCCCGCAACTGGCCTGCGCCGCCGCCGAACTCCCGCTCACCGCGGATTGCCTCCCCGACTTCGGCGGCGAGCAGGCGCGAGCGGTCCTCGACGACCTGGTGGCCGAGGGCACCCTCCGCAAGCGGCCCACCGGTTGGTACTGGACCCAGCGCGAACGCCCGCACGGCCTGGTCGACATCCGCGGGTCGGGCGGCGACCAGATCGCCGTGGTGGAAGCGGATTCGGGACGGATGCTCGGCACGGTCAACCCAGGGAACGCCTGCGCCACCGTGCACCCCGGCGCCATCTACCTGCACCAGGGCTCGTCGTACGTGGTCGACGAACTCGACCTGGAGTCCGGCCTGGCCATGGTTCACCCGGAAACCCCCGAGTGGACCACCACCCCGCGCGAACTGGTCGACATCACGATCCTCGACACGGTCTCGGAGACGGTCCACCCGGCCCTGGGCGGCGGCGAGGTCCGGGTCTGCCTGGGCGAGGTCGCGGTGACCTCGCAGGTCGTCGCCTACCTCCGCAAGCTCCCCAGCGGCGAGGTCCTCGACCAGATCCCCCTGGACCTCCCCGAGAACACCCTCCACACCCGCGCCGTCTGGTACACCGTCACCGAGGACCTGGTGACCGGGAAGGGCCTGGACCGAGCGGGCCTGAAGCGCTCGGAGGTCCCGGGCGCCCTGCACGCGGCGGAACACGCCGCGATCGGCCTGCTGCCCCTGTTCGCCACCTGCGACCGCTGGGACATCGGCGGCGTCTCCACCGCCCTGCACCCCGACACCGAACAGCCCACGGTCTTCGTCCACGACGGCCACCCCGGCGGAGCGGGTTTCGCCGACCGGGGCCACGCGGCCCTCATCCCCTGGCTGACCGCGACGCGCAAGGCGATAGCCGCCTGCGAGTGCCCCGAGGGCTGCCCCTCCTGCGTCCAGTCCCCCAAGTGCGGCAACGGCAACGACCCCCTGAACAAGAAGGGCGCCATCGCCGTGCTCACCGCAGTCCTCAACACCATCCGGGACTGATCACCCGGCCCGAAGATCTTGCAGGGCCGGAAACGCAGCAGTGGTTGGGGAAGCAGCCGGGGTGGGAAAAGCAGCGACGCCGGGGGGCGCCGACAAGATGTCGGCGCGCAACCCCGGCGCGCTGCCTGCCACCGAGCCCGCGGCGATCCGTCTGCGACCGCGGCGCTCGAACACTGGGAACTGGTCGGCAGGGACTACCGGTCGTCGACACCTGGGAGGCGGATGGTGTCGAGCGGATGGCATTCCCGGGGCGGGTTTCGCCGACCGCGGCCTGGTGGCCGCTGGTCCCAGGTCCGTGCGCGCGCGGGAGGCGGACGCCTCCAGCGGTGCTCGGCTGGCTGCCGGTCCGGCGGCGACACGCACCAGGGGCGGAAGGGGTGTCGCCGTCGCGGACTGGCGGGAGTGGTGGTCCGTGCTCGCGGCGGGCGTGCACGGGACCGACCACAGTGGTCATTCAGTTGTGGGTCTGTCGCACTCGGACCGGAATCGGTCGAGCTAGTCGGCGGTGACCAACTGGGTGGCCAACCGGTCGTAGGTGGGCAGCCCCAAAGCGTCGAGCAGCGCGTCCTGCACCACCCGCGAAGCCGGGATCTGCCACCCGCACACCTCGGGCTTGACCCGCCAGTGCACGACACCGTGGCTGGCCGGGCTCGGCGGCAGGGTGATCCACTCACCCGCACCGCGCAGGACCACACCGCTCTCGGCGAGTTCCGCGTCGAGCGCCCGGTCCGAAGTGGTCAGGAACAACCACTTGCTGTCCGGCGTGGCGATGATCGGCACCGGCAGCCCCACGGAGCGCAGCACACCCGCGGCCCGGCGACCCAGTTCGACGTCGACCTCGATGGCGTCGTACCCGGCACCGGTCGCCAGCAGCAGGCTGTAGGGCTGCCCGGCCCACCAGGTGGCGACCTGCTCGGACCGGGTGCCGACCCGCGCCTGCCAGTCGTCGTGCACCGGAACCGGCCCGGTGGCCTCGAAGTCCTGTCGGCCCGCCCACTGCGCACCGGCCGGGTAGGTGCCCGGGAGCACCGGCCACCCGCGGAACGCGAGACCGATGGCCTCCGCGCGGAGTTCGACCTGGAACGCCCTGCGCCAGCTATCCGACCTTTCGCTACCGATCATCTCGGGCGGTGCCTCCTCGGGTGGCGGGGGCCGGGTTGGCTCCCTGTGGAGAACTCAACGCCATGGCCGCCCCACACGGAACTCACTGTCGACCACTGGTCGTTTTGGCAAGATGAGCGCCGACAACGAGAACGGCCGACCTAACCCCGGCCGACCGATCACCGACGCCGCGGCCATCACTCGGACGTGGGCACCCACCGAGCAGCACCGCCTACCCGACGGCACCGCAAAAAGCACCACCCACCAGCAAAAAGAGCCCGCTACACGCTGGGTGACCCACCTCCGCGGACAGTCCGTGAACAACTTCCACGATGCCGTTCACCGTTCCACGGCGACCGCTTGACCCCGGCCCCGATCACACGGGCCCGGCCACCGCGACTGCACGTCCACTCCTGACTCCGGCCAACACCCCCGGCGGCCGCGCCACCACCACGACGGACACGACGAACCCGTCGACCCGGCACCCGACCACCTCCACCCGCATCCGATCCGCCACCCACCGCGCCCGGTCACAGGCCCACCGCTCCCCGTCGACAGCCCGCCCCGCCCCGGCCAGCGCGGCCAGGTCAGCGGCGGCCTCGGCCCGGTGCCGGGTCACGACGGCTGACGCGAGCAGGACCCCGAACCCCGCCACCACCACCAGCGCCATGATCACCCCCGCCGCCCACACGGTGGCGAACCCGCCGTCACCAGCCCCACCGCGCCCACACCGCGAGACCGCTCCACCCGGCACTGCTGCGCCCGGCGCAGCAGTGCCCGATGAAGTCGCGCCTGGTGCGGCTGTGCCCGGTGCAGCGGCGGTCCGAGCGGGCAGTGCCGGGGCGTTGGTCGCGGTCACGGGTGTCCCGAGCACGGGAGCCCCGGTCACGGGATCACCCCCTCCGGTTCGGCGACGGCGTACGCCTCGGCTGTCAGGTCCACCCCGGGGAGCAACCCGCCGACCGGGGCCGCGTGGACCACGACGGTCACCTCGTCACCGGACCGGCGGATGTCGACCGCGGCGCCGGGCGGCGCGATGGCCACCGCGGCGGCGCGGCCGCGCTCGGGTTCACCGCGGGCGGCGAGCCGCGCGGCTTCCCTGGCGGCGTCGACGCACCGGACCTGAGCGGACAGGGCCGAGATCCCGCCGAGGGCGAAGGCCAGGACGAGCACGATCGCCCCGAGCGCCACCGCGGCCTCCACGGTGACCGCTCCCCGGTCGGCCATCACGGCTCGAACGAGAGGGCCCGCCGCACCAGCCCGAGCAGCCCCGCGGCGACCTCCCCTCCGGTGACGACGGAGTACAGCAGCATCGCCAGCGCCGCGGCGACGAGCAGTCCGATCGAGTACTCCACGGTGCTCATCCCGGCATCGGACAGCACCCTCTTCTGGTTGCGCACAGCATCTCCCTTCTCAGTGGTGTCAGATCGGTGGTGTCAGAACTGGGTGGACAACCGGGCCACCAAGCCGATGACCACGGGCGCGACCCCCAGGCAGAGGAAGGCGGGGAGGAAGCACAGCCCCAGCGGACCGGTGACCCGCACCGCCGCGCGCTGGGCCTTCTCCTCGGCCAGGTCGGTCGCCTGCTCGCGCACCCCCGCCGCCAGCGCCCGGGCCACCCCGGCGAGTGCTGCCCCGGAGCGGGTGGTGCGGCGGGCACCTCGGGCCAGCTCGGCGGTCTCCGGGCAGGCGAGGGCCACGGCCCACGCGCCCGCCGGGTCGGCACCCATGGCGAGCAGGTCGGCGGTGTCGCGGAGGACGATCCCCGCCCGCTCGGGCAGGTCGCCCGCCACCACCCGCACCGCGGTGGGCACCGGCATCCCGGAGGTGAGGCAGGCGGCGAGCAGGTCCCACCCGGCCGCCAGCCCGAGCCGGTCCACCGGCGGCGGCCGGGGCCGCAACAGCCGCACGGCACCCCACCACGCACCGACCCCGACCGCGATCCCGACCCCCACACCGGCGTTCACCGCGACGGCAGCCCCCACCGCGACCCCGGCCACCACCGGCAACGGCACCCGCCACCGCCGACGGACGACCCCGCCCACCCCCGCCAACCGCTGTCCGGCCCGACCTGGCGGAACCGCGACCACCACCGCGACGGCCAACAGGAGGAACGACAGGCCCATCACGGGACCCCCGTCGCCGCCCGCGCAGCACCACCAGCGCCTGCTCCCGGCACCGGACCCATCCCACAACCTCCCGGTTCGTCCCCGGTGCGAGCACCGCACAGCCGCAAACGCGACCACCGCAACAACAGGTTCATCACACGACCTCCCGATTCACCTCGAATGCAAGCGCCGCACCGCCGCGAGCGCGACCATCGCGACACCGGGCTCATCACACGCCCCCGTTCGTTTCGGATGCGAGCGCCGCACCGCGGCGAGCGCGACTGCCGCGGCACCGGGCTCATCGGAAGACCACCTGGCCGGTCAGGTGCGACGTCCAGGCGACACCTGCCGCGGCGAGCGCGACGCCGAGCACCAGGAGGACCTGACCCACCGGTGTGGCGAACACCGCCAGGGGTGCGGCGCCCATGGCCTCCCCGAGGAGGACACCGAGCACCGGCAGCGCGGCGAGGACGGCGGCGCTGGTCCTGGGACCCGCCATCCTGGCGTCGACCTGGCGGGCGAAGCGGGCCCGGTGGTCGAGGTCGCGGCGGACGGCGTCGAGGACCTCGACCAGGGGGAGGCCGTGGCGGCCCGCCAGGTCCCACGCCCGGCCGACTCGCCGGGTGGCGGCGGACAGGGTGGCCGGGAGTTCCGCACGGGCCAGCGCGGCACCGACGTCACCCCCGAGCCGGGCCGCGGCTGCGGCGGCGCGCATGGCCTTGGCCGCGGCCGGGTCGGCGTCGACGGCGGCGTGCTCGGCCGCGGTGGCGGGGTGCGCGCCCGCGGCCAGCTCCGACACCAGGGCCCGCACGGATTCGGCGAACCCCTCGACCCCGGCCAGGGTCTCGCGCGACCGCCGCCGGGCCAGTCGACCACGCCACACGCTCACCCCGGCGATGCAGGCGGCCACCGCCCCACCGACGCCGAAGGGAACCCACCCCACCAGCCCGCACCCGGCGGCGACCAGCACCGTGCGCGGTCGAGGCGGCGCCCACCGACGCACCCGCGGCCCCCGCAACGCCCGCAACCTCCGCGCGGCAGCACCGGACGGCCACGACAGCACCGCCCCGGCCACGAACGGCAGACCCAACACGTCCCACCCCCCACGCACCCAGTTCGCACTTGATCCACAAAGGACATATGACGAAACCGATCCACCAGACCGTCCTGCCCCGCCCGAACCGCCCGGCCCCGCTCGAGTCCCCCGCTGTCGGAACAGCCGCTCTCGAAGCGGTCTCGATGACTGCCATCAGCCGCCGCACGGTCGACCCCCTCGACCGACCAGGAGGCGGTCCAGGTCGACACGCCCCTCGGCCCACTCACCCGCGCGCCACACCGGGCGCACTGCCACGCTCCCCGCCGGGCGGACCACCACGCCGATCTCGGTGAGGCGCCGCTCGCCGGTGCCCAACCGTCTCATGTGGAGGATTACGTGGACGGCCGCGGCGAATTGGCTGTGCAGAGCGGTTCGGGACAGGCCACCCAGGGCGGCCAGGGCCTCCAGCCGGGCAGGCACTTCAGCGGGGGCGTTGGCGTGGACCGTTCCGGCGCCGCCGTCGTGACCGGTGTTGAGCGCGGACAGGAGGTCGCAGACCTCGGCGCCGCGGACCTCGCCGACGACGATGCGGTCGGGACGCATGCGCAGGCCCTGGCGCACCAGGTCGCGGAGGGTGACCTCGCCCGCGCCCTCGACGTTGGGCGGGCGGGCGAGGAGCCGGACGAACTGGGGGTGCCCGGGCTCCAGCTCACCCGCGTCCTCGACGCAGACGATCCGCTCGGTGGCCGGGACCCGACCGAGGAGACCCGCCAGCAGGGTGGTCTTCCCGCTGCCGGTGCCGCCGGAGACCAGGAACGCCAAGCGGGCCGTGATGATCGCGTCGAGGAGGTCGTGCACGGTGTCGTCGAAGGTGCCCAGGGCGCGGAGGGCGGTGAGGTCGTGGGAGGCGGGGCGCAGGACGCGCAGGGACAGGCAGGTTCCCGCCGCGGCGATCGGGGCGAGGACGGCGTGCATCCGGACCCGGCCGCCGGTGGTGGGCAGCCAGCCGTCGACGTAGGGCTGGGCGTCGTCGAGCCTGCGGCCCGCGGACATGGCCAGGCGCTGGGCGAGCCTGCGGACGGCGTCCTCGTCGGCGAAGCGGACGGCGGTGCGGCGCAGGCCGTCCGCGCCGTCGACCCAGACCTGGTCGGGCCCGGTGACCAGGACGTCGGTCGTGGCCGGGTCGCGCAGCAGCGGGTCCAGCGGTCCGGCGCCGACGAACTCCTGCTCCAGCAGGGTGAGCGCGGCGAGCACGTCGCCGTCGCCGAGGACGCCGTCGGCTTCCGCGCGCACGGCCTCGGCCACCGCGGCCGCGGACATGTCGGCTTCCCGGCCCGCGAGGCGGGTGCGGACCCGGTCGACGAGGTCGAGGGCAGCCATGGGAACTCCTTTCGCAACGGGGGTCACGCGCGGGTGAGGAAGGGTCGGGCTCGCGGTACCCGCGAGCCCGGTGGGTCGGCGAGGGCGCGCAGGACGGCCCGGGCCGCCCGGGCGATGGAGCCGCTGAGCCGGAACCCGCCGTTCTCGATCGAGTGCGCGAGAACGGGATCGGTCTTGACCGACGCCAGCAGCGGCAGCCCGACCGCCTCCGCGATCGCGTTCGGGCTCAGCGCCGACGGCCCGGGGACCCGGACGACCAGACCGGGCCGCACGCCGCGGTCGGCCAGGTGTGCAACGACCCGGCGGGTGGCCGAGGCGGCGCGCAGCTCGGCCGGGGCGATGACCACGGTGAGGTCAGCCCGGTCGAGGGCGGCGTGCGCGGCCGGGTCGGGCGCCCGCGGCAGGTCGCACACCACGGTCTCGCCGCCCCGCCTGCCCGCGTCGACCACGGCCGCCACCGCCTCGGGCGCCGGGCCGTCGCCGTCGCGGGCGCTGGAGAGCAGCGTCAGCCTGGCCCCGGACCGGGTGTGGCCGGGCAGCGCGGAGCGCAGGCTGGACACCGGGACGCGCCCCGACCGCAGCCGGACGTCCGGCCACCGCAGGCCGGGTTGGTCCTCGGCCGAGAGCACCAGGTCGAGACCGCCGCCCAGGGGGTCGCAGTCGACCAGCAGCGTGCCCGCGCCCAGTTCCAGCGCCGACAACCCGAGCGCGGCGGCGAACGTGGACGCGCCTGCCCCGCCCCGGCCGCCGACCACCGCCAGCACCCGGCCCGCCGTGCCCGCGGGGGCGTCGGCCGCGTCGGCGAGGGCACCGACCAGCCAGGTCTGCCCGGCGGGCAGCTCCACCACCCTGGCGACCCCGACACCGACCGCCTGCTCCCACAGCGCGGGCGGCGGTGGGCCGGTGGCGACCAGCACGACCGCTTCCCGCCGGGGCAGCGCCGCCGACCGGCACCGCGCCACCGCCTCCTCGTCCAGGACGACCAGCGGCGCCACCGACCAGCGGGCGCGCAGCGCGGCGATGTCCGCGACCCGCTCGACCTCGGTGCCCGCGGCGGCGGCCAGGCGCAGCACCTCGTCGAGGACGGTGGTGTCGTGGACGCAGACGACCGGACGGTCCATGGTTCCCCCTCTTGCCGGTCGGCCCTCGGATCGGGCCGCTGACACCAGGATCGGGAGGGCGAGGGCGGCGGGAAAGGGACGCCGAGAACCTGTGGAGGGATTTCGGGGGATGTGGACAACCGGTTGGCGGCGAACCGGGATTGTCGGTCCGCCGTGCGATGCTCGGGAGGGGTCCCGCGTGTGCCGGTGTTGACTGAGCCGGGCTGATCAGGCAGCCGAGACAGGCCGGGCGAAGGCCCGGAACTGGGAAAACAGCCCGGAAGCAGGGGGGACCCGCCGGGAGGGGTGCGGGTAAAGGGACGACCCCCGCCAGGGGGGAGGGGCGGGGGTCGTCAGAGGTTCAGCCCCGGGGGGTCGGACTGAACCAACCCGGCGCGAACGCCGGGTACCGATACTGTATCCCCTCCACGGGGTCGCATGGGCATCAACGGGCGAGAACACCCCGCCGAGTTCGCACCCGTGCCCTGTACGTCGCGCGCGCCATCCGCCATCCGGGTCGTCGATCTCCCTATGCTGGCGCCGTGACAGCCCCCGGCAGCCCCGACGGCCCCGGCGCGACCGGTCGGGTGGCCGCGTTCTTCGACCTCGACAAGACCGTGATCGCCACGTCCAGCGCGCTGGCGTTCAGCAGGCCGTTCTTCCAGGGCGGGCTGATCAACCGGCGCGGGGTGCTCAGGAGCGCCTACGCGCAGTTCGTCTTCGCCGCCTCCGCCGCCGACGCCGACCAGGTCGAGCGGATGCGCGCACACCTCACGTCGCTGTGCGCGGGCTGGGACGTGGAGCAGGTGCGCGGGATCGTCGAGGAGGCGCTGCACGACATCGTCGACCCGCTGGTCTACGCCGAGGCGGCGGAACTGGTGGCCGGGCACCGGGCCGACGGGCACGACGTGGTGATCGTGTCTGCCTCCGGCGCGGAGATCGTCGCGCCCATCGCGGCGATGATCGGGGCCACGCACAGCGTCGGCACCGAGATGGTCTCCGTCCGCGGCCGCTACACCGGTGAGATCTCCTTCTACTGCTACGGCGCGAACAAGGTGACCGCGATGCGCGAGCTGGCCGAGCGCAACGGCTACGACCTGACCGCCAGCCACGCCTACTCCGACTCCAGCACGGACCTGCCGATGCTCGAGGCGGTCGGACATCCGGCGGTGGTCAACCCCGACCGCGGGCTGCGCAGGGTGGCGGCCGAACGGGCGTGGCCGGTGCTGACCTTCACCAAGCCGGTGTCCCTGCGCTCGCGGTCGTCCACGGCGGTGGCCGCGATCGGGATCGGCGCGGTGGCCACCGCGGGCGCCGCCTGGTACGGACTGCACCGGATGCGCAGGCGCTGATCGCTTCTGTTGCCTCGCAAGGGAGTGGAGTCCCTCGCCCGGGGGACTCCCCGTGCACGGAACGTCGTATTCGACCGCGTGCCGCGTCTTGACCGGTGCACCCGAAAGAGCTCTTGAAGTGAGCTGGCTCACTGAGTAGAAAGGGAGGTGCGGACCTCGAGACCGGCCAGGGACCAGGCGAAGAGAAGCCCGGCGCCACCCCGATCCGAGCTCCGTGCGCGGACACCGGAGCACCCACGCGCAGCACGCCGCGGGAGGCATGTCGTCTAGGGCCTGCGGACCGGGACGCCGGGCGCCTAGGCCAGAGTTGTACGACACAGTTGCACGCTTGGTAGTCCGAGATGTTCGCGCTGACGGATGTGGGCGGTCCCGCTCTTCGGAGCGGGACCGCTCGATCTGTGTTCGGCCACGGTGCGCCGAGTTGTCCACAGGGCGCGCGTGGCACCGTTGACAGGTACACGGAGATCGTGGATAACTTGCCGGTGAACACTTGTTCTTGGTGAACAAGTTTCGGCACACCCAGGAGGCCGTGGTGCCCGTTCACCGCCTGTTCCGCCGGACCCTCACCGCGTCGGCGGCCACCCTGACCGTCGTCGCGCTCGCCGCGCCCGCTTCGGCCGCGCCCGAACCGCCCGTCCCGGTCGCCGACGCCGAACCGTCGCTGGTGTCGGCGTGGACCGAGGCGCTGCTGCGCCGGATGCCTCTGGAGCAGAAGGTCGGCCAGATGCTGGTCGCCACCGTGTGGGGCAAGTCCGCGGACGAGGTCCACCCGACCAACCGCGCGCGCTACGGCGTGGACACCCCGGCCCAGGTGGTGCAGAAGTACCAGGTCGGCGGGGTCATCTACTTCAACAACAGCGGCACGGACAACATCGAGGGCCCGCAGCAGGTGGCCGCCCTCTCCAACGGCCTGCAGCGCGCCGCGCTCAGCTCCGCGCCGCACCTGCCGCTGGTCGTCAGCATCGACCAGGAGGGCGGCAACGTCACCCGGATCGAGGCCCCGGCGACCGAGTTCCCCAGCAGCATGGCGGTCGGTGCGGGCCGCAGCGCCGCCGACGCCCGCACCCTGGCCGCGATCAGCGGCCGCGAGCTGCGCGCGATGGGCGTCAACCAGGACTTCGCCCCGGTCGCCGACGTCAACTCCAACCCGCTGAACCCGGTGATCGCCGCCCGGTCGTTCTCCGCGCACCCGGACCTGGCGGCCGAGCTGGTCGCCGCCGAGGTGCGCGGCTACCAGGAGGGCGGCAGGCCGACCGAGGCGGTGTCGTCCTCGGCCAAGCACTTCCCCGGCCACGGCGACGCGGCCACCGACAGCCACACCGGCCTGCCGGTGATCTCCCGGACGGCGGACCAGTGGCGGGCGGTGGACCTGCCCCCGTTCCGGGCGGCCATCGACGCGGGCATCGACTCGATCATGACCGCGCACATCCAGTTCCCCAGCCTGGACCCCAGCGGGGTGCCCGCCACCCTGTCCCGGCCGATCCTGACCGGCATCCTGCGCGGGGAGCTGGGCTACCGGGGTGTGATCGTCACCGACTCGATGGGGATGCAGGGCGTGCGCGACATGTTCGGCGACGCCGAGGCCGCGGTGCGCGCGGTGGAGGCGGGTGCCGACCAGCTACTGATGCCGCCGGACCTGACCCTGGCCAAGGAATCCGTGCTCGCGGCCGTGCGCAGCGGGCGGCTGACCGAGCGGCGGATCGACGAGAGCGTGCGGCGGGTCCTGGCGCTGAAGTGGAAGCGCGGCATCTTCGCCCGGCCGTTCGTCGACCAGCGCGCGGTGGCGACGCGGGTGGGAACGCCGGACCACCTCGCCGCGATCCAGCGGCTGACCGACAAGACCACCACGGTGCTGCGCAACGACAATGGCGTGCTCCCGCTGACCGCCGCACCGGCGAAGGTCCTGGTCGCGGGCGTCGGCGACACGGTGACCCAGGCGAACTCGCCGAACAACCTGGCCAGGAGCATCACCGCCCGCGGCTCGACGGCGACTCCGCTGGCGACCGGTCTCAAACCGGGTGCTGAGGTGATCTCCTCGGCCGTCACCGCCGCGCGGGAGTCGGACCTCGTGGTGCTGCTGACGAACAACCTCTCCGCGAACACCCAGCAGCGGACGCTGTTGACCGAGCTGCTCAAGACCGGCACACCGGTGGTGGCCGTGGCTGCGCAGGTGCCCTACGACGCCGGTTTCGTCGACGCGCCGACCTGGGTCGCCACCTACTCGTGGCGCGCGGTCTCGTTGGAATCGCTGACGAAGGTGCTCTTCGGCGAGGTCGAGCCGGTCGGCAAACTCCCGGTGGACGTGCCGGACGGTGCCGACCCGTCGACCATCCGGTACCCGTTCGACCACGGTCTGGGCTGGTAGCCGGACATGGACAGGCGACGTTTCCTCACCGCGTCGGCGCTGGCCGCCCCGCTGCTGTCCGCGGCGGCGAGCCCGGCAACGGCGACCCGGCAGCACGAGCAGCAGGACCCGCAGGGGCAGCCGACCGGTCCCGGCCGGGTCACCGCGGGGGCCGACGTGCTGGCCGCGCAGGGGTGGCGGTCGCTGGCGGACAAGAAGGTCGGCGTCGTGTCGAACCCGACCGGTGTCCTGCGCGACGGCACGCACCTGGTCGACTCCATGGTGGCCGCCGGGGTGCGACCGGTCGCCGTCTTCGGCCCGGAGCACGGGTTCCGCGGCACCGCGCAGGCGGGTGGGTCCGAGGGCGACTACCTCGACCCGCGGACCCGGCTGCCGGTGTACGACGCCTACGGCGCCACCGCGGCGAAGCTCGCCGGGCAACTGACCAAGGCGGGTGTCGACACCGTGCTGTTCGACATCGCCGACATCGGCGCCCGCTTCTACACCTACGTCTGGACCATGTACACGGCCATGCACGCGGCGGCGCTGACCGGCGCCGCGTTCGTCGTGCTCGACCGGCCCAACCCGGTCGGCGGCGAGGCGTTCGGCCCCACCCTGGACCCGGCGTACGCCTCCGGGGTGGGGCGCAAGCCGATCGCCCAGCAGCACGGCATGACCGTCGGCGAGCTGGCGGGCCTGTTCGACGCCGAGTTCCTGCCCGCCGACACCGGCGGCAAGCGGTTGCCGCGGCTGGAGGTCGTGCGCGTGCGGGGGTGGCGGCGCGACCAGCTCTTCGCCGAGACCGGGCAGCAGTGGGTCATGCCGAGCCCGAACGTGCCGACCGAGCAGACCGCGCTCGCCTACCCCGGCACCTGCCTGTTCGAAGGCACGGTGTTCTCCGAGGGCCGGGGCACCACCCGCCCGTTCGAGGTCATCGGCGCCCCCGGGGTCGACTGGCGGTGGGCGGAGGCGCTCAACGCACTCGGGCTGCCCGGTGTGCGGCTGCGCGAGCACCACTTCGTGCCGACGTTCGGCAAGTTCGTGGGCGAGGCGTGCGGCGGGGTGCAGGTGCACGTCACCGACCCGCACCGGTTCGACTCGATCCGCACGGCGATCGCGATGATCGTGACCGCCGGGCGGGTGCACCCGGACGCGTTCGGCTGGCGACCGGACAACTACGTCGACAAGCTCTCCGGCTCCGACCGGCTGCGCCGGATGGTGGACGCGGGCGCGGGGGTCGACGAGGTCGTCGGCGCGTGGGGATCGGAGCAGGCCGCCTTCCGCGGTCTGCGGCGCGAGTACCTGCTCTACCGGTGAGGTGGGTGCGATGGCCTGGAGAACACGCGGCGGCGCGGCGGTCCTGTGCCTCGCGCTGGTGGCGACCGCGGTCGCGGGCAGCGCGGTAGCGGTGACCGGACACCCGGACGACGAGCGCGCGGCGGGGCGCTTCGACCTGCCGCGGCGCGGGTTCGCCCCCGCCGACACCGTGCTGCGGCCGGGCACGCCGGAGTCGGTGGGCCTGGACCCGGCGCCGATCCGCGCCGCGGGTGAGGCGATCGCGGCGTGGACCGGACCGTCGCCGACGACGCCGCTGTTCCCCGGTGCGGTCAGCCTGCTGGTGCACCACGGGACCGTCGTGCACGAGCAGGCAGTGGGCCAGGCGCTGCGCTACGCCGACGGTGCGGGCACGGAGCTGCCCGCCGAGCAGCAGGTGCCGGTGCGCGCCGACACCGTGTTCGACCTGGCGTCGGTGAGCAAGCTGTTCACCTCGCTGGCCGTCATGTGCCTGGTCGAGGACGACAGGCTCAAGGTCGACCGGCGGGTGGCGGGCTACCTGCCGGAGTTCGGGGTCAACGGCAAGGAGCAGATCACCGTCCGGCAGCTCCTGACGCACACCTCGGGCCTGGAGCCGTTCATCCCGCTGTGGCGCGACTGGCCGGACGAGCCTTCGCGGATCAAGGCGGTGATGGACCGGGCGCCGGTCAACCCGCCTGGCTCGTCGTACGTGTACTCGGACCTCAACCTGATCACCCTCGGCGTCCTCGTCGAACGGCTCAGCGGCCGCTCCCTGGACGCCTTCGTGGCCGATCGGATCACCCGACCCCTGGGCCTGGTCGACACCGGCTACAACCCGCCCGCGAGCAAGCTGGACCGGGTCGCGGCGACGGAGTTCCAGAGCACTCCCCCGCGCGGGGTGGTGCGCGGGCAGGTGCACGACGAGAACGCGTGGTCGCTGGGCGGGGTGGCCGGGCACGCCGGGGTGTTCTCCACCGCGGCCGACCTCGCCGTGCTGGGCCAGGCGATCCTCAACGGCGGCAGCTACGCGGGCAGGCGGGTCCTGCGGCCGGACACGGTCCACACCATGCTCACCAACTTCAACGGGGACTTCCCCGGCAACGACCACGGCCTCGGCTTCGAACTGGACCAGCGCTGGTACATGGGCGGCCTGTCCGGTCCGCGCACCGCGGGGCACACCGGTTTCACCGGGACGTCGCTGGTCATCGACCCGGCCTCGCGCTCCATCGCGATTCTGCTGACCAACAGGGTTCATCCGTCCCGCAACCGGGGATCCATCAACATGGCACGCGAACGGTTGGCGAGCGGTTTGGCCTCGGCGATGGCCGTGCACCCCAGGCACGGCCCGGACGCCTGGTTCGCCCCGCCGGTGGACGCGACGACGGCCACGCTGACGACTCCACCGCTGACCTCGCGGGGTCCGCTGCGGGTGCGCTTCGACGCCTTCGTCGACACCGACGACGCCGACTGGCTCGCCGTGGAGTCGAGCGCGGACGGGCAGGCGTGGCAGCGGATCCCGTTGCGCGCCTGGGGAACCGGCGCGCCAGTAGACCAAACGGAGTTACTGGCGGGTTCGGGACACCGCAGTTGGTGGACGGTTGACGCAATCGTGCCGGGTGGCGACGGCATAACTTTGCGCTGGGTTTCGACTACGGACAGTCGTTACACCGGTCGAGGAATCCTGCTGGACGGGATAGTCGTAACCGACGGTGATCAAATGCTGCTCAACGGTGAGAAAGAACCCCACTTGATGCGGCCGCTCGGGTGGCGCGTCCAAACTCGTTGAGGGTTGGACGCTAACAAACAGCACTCGACCAGCGATTCCGTGGGCAAGCCCCACGAAGGGCCACGGCGGTTGCGGACACATTTGGGTTGCGTTGCCTCCAGATGTCATGCAGCACCTTGATCTACCCCCTAACTGTTAGTAAGTTTCCCACGTGAGTGCGAGTGACATGACGACAGCAGAACACAGCGAGGCAAGCCCGTTGGTCCGCATTCGCTCGCTCCTGCCCGGCCTGGCCAGAGCAGAGCAGCGAGTGGCCAAGGTGGTGCTCGACAGCCCCCACACCGTGGCCCGGCGCAGCATCACCGAGGTCGCCGAGGCCGCCGGTACCAGCGAGACGACGGTGACCCGGTTCTGCAAGGCGATCGGCGTCGGGGGCTACCCCGAGCTGCGCATCGCCCTCGCGGCCGACACCGCCCGCTCCGAGGCGCGGGTCGACCGCGACCTGGGCGGTGAGATCGCCCCCGAGGACGACCTCAAGACCGTCGTCGGCAAGGTCACCTTCGCCGACGCCCGCGCGGTCGAGGAGACCGCCGAGCAGGTCGACATCGCCGTGCTCGCCCAGGTCATCGAGGCCGTCGCCACCGCGGGCCGGGTCGACGTCTACGGCGTGGGCGCCAGCGCCTTCGTCGCCGCCGACCTGCAGCAGAAGCTGCACCGCATCGGCCGGGTCTGCTTCGCCTGGAACGACACGCACATCATGCTGACCTCCGCGGCCGTCCTGAACACCGGCGACGTCGCGGTCGGCATCTCGCACACCGGCGCCACCGCCGACACCGTCGAGGCACTGCGCGTGGCCAGGGAGCACGGGGCCACCACGGTCGCCCTGACGAACTACCCGACGTCGCCGATCGCCGAGGTCGCCGACCTCGTGCTCACCACCGCCGCGCGGGAGACGACCTTCCGCTCCGGCGCCACCGCGAGCCGCATCGCGCAGCTCACCGTCGTGGACTGCCTGTTCATCGGCGTGGCCCAGCACCACCTGGACCAGTCGATCAAGGCACTCGACTCGACCCGCGACGCGGTCGGCCCGCACCGCCTGGAGACCAGGCACGACGGCCGCCGCAAGCCGCGGGAGACCGGCAAATGACCAGGGGTGCGCGGGTTCGCGCCGCCGAGGAGGGGGACGTTTCCATGACCGTGCCACGCCAAGTGGTCCATGTCGAATCCCCCACGGAGCGGCGCAACCCGCGCACCGCCGAGATCGATCGGATGTCCACCCTGGACATCCTGCGCACGATCAACACCGAGGACCACGTGGTCCCCGGCGCGGTCGCCGCCGCGTTGCAGCACCTGAGCCGGGCGGTCGACTCGGCCACCGAGGCGCTGCGCGATGGCCACCGCGTGCACTACGTGGGCGCGGGCACCTCGGGCAGGCTGGCGACGCTGGACGCCGCCGAGCTCAAGCCCACCTTCAACATCCCCGACGACTGGTTCCAGGTGCACCACGCCGGTGGCGCGGGCGCGCTGCGGAACGCCGTGGAGGGCGCCGAGGACGACGACCGCGCCGGTGCCGCGGAGATGGTCCGCGACGTGCGCCCCGGTGACTTCGTGCTGGGCCTGGCCGCCTCCGGCCGCACCCCGTTCGTGATCGGCGCCCTGGCCGCCGCCCGGGAGATCGGCGCGACGACCGCGCTGGTGTCGAACAACCCCGACGCGGCCCGTCCCGCCGGGGTCGACATCCACATCACCGTCGACACCGGCCCCGAGGCCATCTCCGGCTCGACCAGGATGAAGGCGGGCACGGCGCAGAAGATCGTGCTGACCGCGTTCTCCACCGCCGTGATGATCAAGATGGGTCGCACGTACTCGAACCTGATGGTCAGCATGCGGGCCAGCAACGCCAAGCTGCGCGGCCGCACGCTGCGCATCCTGCGCGAGGCCACCGGCCTGGACCAGCAGGAGTGCTCGGCGGCGCTGACCGAGGCCCAGGGCGACCTCAAGGTGGCCATGGTCCACCTGCTCTCCGGTGTCAGCGTCACCCGGGCGAGCAAGGCGCTGGCGGACTCCAACGGCCACGTCCGGCAGGCCCTGGGGCTGCTGAACGCGGGCGCTACTGCGTGACGGCGGCCTCGGCGATGCCGGTGGCCTCCTTGGCCCCGGCCTCCAGGGCCTCGCAGCAGAACACGATCCAGGCCGCGACCCCCTCCGGGCCGCCGTCGGCGAACCCGTCGGCGGCCTCGCGGTAGCGCTCGGCCCGGCGCATGAAGAACACCTCGGGCACGGCCAGCCCCTTGGGGTCCAGGCCGGTCTGGATGGTGGTCAACCGGGCCGCCGCCCGCGCCACCACCCCGTCGGCCGTCCCGAACGGCCGCAGCGCCAGCAGCTCCCCGTGCACGACGGCGCTCAGCACCGGTCCCGGCGCCTTCGACCCGCCCGCGACCAGACCGGCCAGCAGGTCGAGCCTGCTCGCCACCCCCAGCCCCTCGCGGGGCCGCCCCAGCGCGCTGTCGTCGGCCCCCAGGTCGGCCGCCGCGAGCACGTGCAGCCGCGCCAGCGCCTGCATGGGTGCCCGCTCCCAGGTGGAGAGCAGCGGCCCCAGCGCCTCGGCGACGCGCAGCGCGCCCGCCGTCACCGGGTTGGTGACCCCACCCTCCTCGGGGATCTCCGGGTCGCCGCCGTCGAGCACGGCCGAGGCCCGCGCGGCCCGCACGGACGCCTCGGCGGACGTCGCGGGCCACCCCCGGCGGTTCGTCGGGTGCCGGTGCACCACGGCCACCGACTCCCTGGCGAGGCGGACGGCTTCGGCGACACCGGGCAGGTCCAGCAGCGGAGCCAGGGGATCGGTCACGGTCCGGACACTACCGGCCGACAAGTGGCCTTACCGAACTGACCAGTAGTGGCCATTCCGGTGAGGCCACTTCGCGCTCTAGCGTGGGTGCGGTGAGCACGTGGCGAGAGCAGAGGACCCTGACCGGCAAGCACGTCCGCCTGGAACCCCTGACCCTGTCCCACGCCCCCGGCCTCCTCGCCGCGGGCGAGGACCCGGACGTGTGGACGTGGCTGGGCAACACCCGGCCCACCACCGTCCCCGAGATGGAAGCCCTCATCACCAGGGCGCTCGCGGACCCGGGGCGCCTCGCGTTCGCCCAGATCTGCACCGGGACGGGCGAAGCGGCGGGCACGACGTCCTACTACGACATCGACGAGCGGCACCGGGGCATCGCCATCGGCCACACCTGGATCGGTTCCCGCTGGCACCGCACCGGCCTGAACACCGAGGCGAAGCTCCTGCTGCTCTCGCACGCCTTCGACCACCTCGGGGCGATCCGCGTCGCCTGGCACACCGACCACCGCAACGAGCGCTCCCAGCGGGCGATCGAGCGCCTCGGCGCCCGGCGCGAGGGCGTCCTGCGCTCCCACCGGATCCGCCCCGACGGCACGATCCGGGACACCGTCACCTACTCCGTCACCGCCGAGGAGTGGCCCGCCGTCCGCACCGCCCTGACCGCCAAGCTGCGCTGATCCCCAACCCGCCAACGTATCCCCGACACCCCGAACCCCGCTCGAACCATCCACAGGCCCGGGGTTCCCCCGAATTCCACACTACCGGGTGGCACCGACGAAAACCGCCGCTCGGCGCCAGTTGTCCACAGCCCCAGGGGAACCCCCGAATTCCACACTACGGTGTGGCCACGACAAAAGAGCGCGCGCGGAGTGGAGTTGTCCACAGCCCTGTGGGTAACTTCGCCCGGTGTGAGACGGGGAGAAACGGCTCCCGGTCGGCGGGTGGACCAGTGCAGGCTCACGGGTCGGGCAGGTAGCGGGAACAGTCCGGGGGGCTCCGGCAAAAGCGGCTCGACTGCGGGATCAGGCGGTGGCGGTTGACCGGTCCGGGTCCGATGGGGCGCCTGGCGCTAACGGGGTCAAGGCCGGTCGAAAGTCGGCTCGCGGGCGGCGCGGGGACCGGGGAGGGGCATTGACGGAGTAATCCGAATTTGGTTGCGGCCGCCGTTCTTCGCCTCGGACAGGGCTTGGTCCGCGTGCTCCTGCAACGCCGCCAGGTCCGTTCCGTGCTCGGGTGAGAGCGCGATTCCCCCGGAGATCGTGAACCCCGCCTCGACCTCCGTGCGCCCACCCGCGGCCCGGGTGAGCTCCACCGTCATGTTCTCCACCGCGTCCCGGATCCGCTCCGCGATCGCCCAGGCGTCGACCCTGGAGGTGCTCGGCAGCAGGACCGTGAACTCCTCACCGCCCCAGCGGCAGACCAGGTCGTCGCGGCGCACACTTGCCCGCAGCACCACCGCGAGCGCCTTGAGCACCTCGTTCGCCCCGAGGTGGCCCAGGCGCGAGTTGACCTGCTTGAAGCGGTCCAGGTCGAACATCATCACCGCCGTCGGCCTGCGGCGGGCCTGGTCGGCGACCAGGGCCAGCATCGCCGCGGGGTTGAACCCCCGCTGGTTCGCCAGGCCGGTCAGCGGGTCGTGCAGGGCGTCGACCTCGAGGCGGTCGCGTTCCTGCTCCAACTGCTCGATGCGCTGGGTGTGCCTGGTATAGCCGATCACCACACCGGCGAGGGCGAACAGGAGCAGCCCGTAGGCGACCCCGGCGGCCCAGGCGGCGATGAGGCCCAGGCACAGCGTGATGAGCAGGTCGGCGTTCTCCTTGCGCTCGCCGAGGATCGAGATCCACTGCCAGTCGCCGCGCAGGCCGCGGGCGAGGCCGATGACGACGGTCTGCGCGGCGTAGTAGGCGGCGAAGGCGGCCAGCACCGCCAGGCCCGCCGAAATGACCTGATCGGGTGGCACGGGGGCGCCGCGGATCCAGGCGTGCACCGGGGTGGCGGCGGCGATCGCCTGGGCCGCCAGGGCCGACGAGGTGATCGCGGAGGTGGTGAACAGGTATCGACCGGGTGGTTTCCTGGCGATGAAATACCGTCGCAAGCGGATGATCAGCACCAGTGCCACGACCAGGGGGACCGGCAGCACGAACGCCCCGGCGCACGTCCAGACCCCGGTGTGGTCGATGTGCTCACCGCCCAGGTGGGCCGCCCGGCGGCGCTCCTCGGCGGGGCGCGTGGCCTCCATGTGCAGGATGGCGAAGCCGGTCAGCAGCGCGAACAGCCGCAGTGACAGGGAGTCCGGCGCACCCGAGGTGGCGGTGCCGAGGACCACCCAGGTGAGGATCCCGGCCTCGGTGGCAAGGATCCAGACCAGGCCCAGCCGGGTCGTGTGCGCGACCAGATCCAGAGAAGTGAGCCGTCGCGCTAGGGGGACACCGGACAAGCGGCCGCGCTGAGGGCTTGTCAGACTGGGCATTGTCCCCCTTTGAGACAGACGGGACACTGCTTGTGGCGCACATTCGGGCCGCCACGTCCGGGAGTTCTGAATTCGAGCTGGAGGCATCCCCATGCGCAACCGCGAGTACTGAGACGCATCCCGAGAGCGATCGCTCTCGTCGACTTTTCGATTGGCAGGACCCCCGAGGAGGAAGCCGCAATGCGCAATCGTGAGTACTGAGCCTCGATCACGCGATCACCTCCCTGGGCAGGCCGGACCTCCCTCGGTTCCAGACGAAGCCCGCCACAGCGCAGCCTACGGTGCCAATCGCGCCCGCAAGCGCGATCGTGACAGCGGCTGAGCCGAAAACCTCGGTCAGCACACCCCCGAGGAGCACGCTGAGCCCTTGACCGGCCCGCAGGCCGGTGCGCACCATCCCGGTCGCCCGACCCGTCACGGCGTCGGGCAGCAGTTCCACGTAGGCCGACTTGGCCAGGATCTGGTACGCCGCACCGAGCCCGGAGATCGCCAGCAGTAGCGCGGCGAGCACGGGGTGTGGTCTGGCGGCGAAGAACACGAGTGCGCCCAGGCACAGCAGGGAGAGTGGCGCGATCAGCGCGTTGCGCGATTCCCTGGACCTGCCCGAGCGGCAGAACAGGTAGGCGCCCAGGACGAGGCCGAGCGGATCGGCCGCGAGGAGCAGTCCGATCGTCCACGTCGGAGCATTCAGCTCGTCGACCAGCGGCACGATCAGCCCGTGCGGCAGGACGGTGAGCGCGGCGAGCAGGGACAGTGCGGCAACCGCGCGGCGCCGGGGGTCCGGAAGGAGCAGTCCGCCCGCGGCGACCGCCGTGGTCCGCGCGGCCGGACGGTCGAGCAGGCCGAATCGCAACACGAGCGCGGCGGCGACGAAGGTGACCGCGTCGATGACCAGCGCGGGGGTCGTGCCGAGGAACCCGACCACCGCGGCGGCCCCGGCGAGGCCCGCGAGCTGCCCCACCTCGCGCAGCGTCGTCAGCCGGGCCTGGCCCGCGGCGAGGTCGTCGTTGCCGAGGATGACCCGGGCCTGCGCGGTCTGCGCGGCCTTGAACGGGGCCTGCGCGGCCGCCTCGAGCGCGACGCAGGTGGCGACCAGCGCGATGGGCGCCCCGGGGATGGCCATCACCCCGACGAGCAGCGCCTGGCTGAGGGTGGCGGCCACCATCACCGCGCGCCGGGGGAACCGGTCGGCGAGCCCGGACAGCAGCGGGCCCGCGACGATGTCGGGCAGGAAGGTCAGGGCGTAGGTCAGCGCGGTGAGGGCGGCCGAGGAGGTGCGCTGGTAGACCAGCACCGAGATGGCCACCCTGGCGAGCTGGTCCCCGGCCACGGACTGGGCTTCGGCGATCCAGAGCGCGCGGAACTCGCGACTGGCGAGGGGGGTCCCCCGGTCAACACCACCCATCGTCACACCCCTCGTCCACGGCGTTCCCCCGAGTCGACCACGGTATGTCCCCACCAGGCTACTTTCCGCAGATTCGGATGAGCACAGCCGAACGGAGCATGCCGCGGCCGATCGGACCAGTCCGACATTGGGCCGTATTGGTCTACACCTATCCATTCGTGGACTGTCGGACCGCGCCGCATCCCACTAGATTCGGTACCGACGACCGGCCCGCGCCCGCCACCGATGCCGGATACCACCGAGGAGGTCTCGTCCATGACCGAGCAGTCCGGTCAAGGCCCAGCGCTGGACAACCTGTCCACCGAGAGCCGGGTCTTCCCGCCCAGCGCGGCGTTCACGGAGACGGCGAACGTGGGCGAATCGGCCTACGCCGAGGCCGACGCGGACCGGGAAGCGTTCTGGGCCGAGCAGGCGTCCCGACTTTCCTGGGAAACCGAGTGGTCCCAGGTACTCGATTGGACGAACGCCCCGTTCGCCAAGTGGTTCGTCGGCGGCAGGCTCAACGTCGCGGTGAACTGTGCCGATCGTCACGTCGAGGCGGGGCACGGCGAGCGCGTCGCCATCCACTGGGCCGGCGAGCCGGGTGACTCCCGCACGATCACCTACGCCGAACTCACCCGCGAGGTCTGCCGGACCGCCAACGCGCTGACCTCGCTCGGGCTGGTCGCGGGCGACCGGGTGGCCATCCAGATGCCGATGCTCCCCGAGGCCATCTTCGCCATGCTGGCCTGCGCGCGGCTGGGCCTGGTGCACTCGGTGGTCTTCGGCGGCTTCTCCTCCGCCGCGCTGCGCTCGCGCATCGACGACGCCCAGGCCCGGGTGCTGATCACCTCCGACGGGCAGTACCGCCGGGGCAAGCCCGCGCCGATGAAGGACAACACCGACGAGGCGACCGCGCACACCCCGTCCATCGAGCACGTGGTCGTGGTGCGCCGCACCGGCACCGACGTGCGGTGGACCGAGGGCCGGGACCTGTGGTGGGACGAGCTGGTCGGCGGGCAGCCCGACGTGCACGAGGCGGAGGCATTTGACGCCGAGCACCCGCTGTTCATCCTCTACACCTCCGGCACCACCGGCAGGCCCAAGGGGATCCAGCACACCTCCGGCGGGTACCTGACGCAGGCCGCCTACACCCACCACGCGGTCTTCGACCTCAAGCCGGAGGAGGACGTCTACTGGTGCACCGCCGACATCGGCTGGATCACCGGGCACACCTACATCGTCTACGGACCACTGGCCAACGGCGCGACGCAGGTGGTCTACGAGGGCACCCCGAACACCCCGCACGAGGGGCGCCACTGGGAGATCATCCAGCAGCACAAGGTCACCATCTACTACACCGCACCCACCCTCATCCGCACGTTCATGAAGTGGGGCGCGGAGATCCCGGGCCGGTACGACCTGACGTCGCTGCGCGTGCTCGGGTCGGTGGGCGAGCCGATCAACCCGGAGGCGTGGATCTGGTACCGGGAGACCATCGGCGCCGGGTCGACGCCGATCGTCGACACCTGGTGGCAGACCGAGACCGGCGCCATCATGATCAGCCCGCTGCCCGGTGTCACGGCCACCAAGCCGGGGTCGGCGCAGCGGCCGCTGCCGGGCATCAGCGCGAAGGTCGTCGACGAGGCGGGCGCGGAGGTGCCGCACGGCTCGGGCGGCTACCTGGTGCTGGACCAGCCGTGGCCGTCGATGCTGCGCGGCATCTGGGGTGACGAGGAGCGCTTCCGCGACACCTACTGGTCGCGCTACGCCGAGCAGGGCTTCTACTTCGCGGGCGACGGCGCGAAGTACGACGCCGACGGCGACGTGTGGCTGCTGGGCCGGGTGGACGACGTGATGAACGTGTCCGGCCACCGCATCTCCACCACCGAGGTGGAGTCCGCGCTGGTGTCGCACCCGACGGTCGCCGAGGCCGCGGTCGTCGGCGCCACCGACGCGACCACCGGCCAGGGCATCGTGGCGTTCGTCATCCTGCGCGGCAGCGCGACCGCCGACGCCTCCACAGTGAAGACGCTGCGCGACCACGTGGCGGCGGAGATCGGCCCGATCGCCAAGCCGCGGCAGATCCTGGTGGTCAACGAGCTGCCGAAGACCCGCAGCGGCAAGATCATGCGGCGGTTGCTGCGCGACGTGGCCGAGAACCGCGAGGTGGGCGACACCACGACGCTGGCCGACAGCACCGTGATGGACCTGATCTCGTCGGGCCTCAAGAGCAGCGCGAGTTCCGAGGACTGACCGAGTGCGAGTGGCCCCCGGAACACCCGTTCGGGGGCCACTCGCATTTTCAGGACAGGCTCCGCCAATTCAGCTTTGCCTATCCTGACGTGGTCGAACTTACCCGGCCGGACCATTCCCGGTGTGCCACGATTCGACCGTGACGCAGATGGACGAGCAGGCCCCCGGACACGGCGTCGAGCCGCACGCCGACGGGCTCAACAGCAGGCTGAACTGGCTCCGCGCCGGGGTTCTCGGCGCCAACGACGGCATCGTGTCCACCGCGGGTCTGGTCGTCGGCGTGGCCGGGGCCACCGCGGACCGGACCACGATTCTGCTCGCCGGATTGGCCGGGCTGGTCGCGGGCGCCCTTTCCATGGCGGGCGGGGAATACGTCTCGGTGAGCACCCAGCTCGACACGGAAAAGGCCGCCCTGCGCAAGGAGGAGCGGGAACTGGCGACGATGCCGGAAGCCGAGGAACGCGAACTCGCCGACATCTACCAGGACAAGGGGCTGTCCCCCGAATTGGCCCGGCAGGTGGCGCACGAGCTGTCGGAGAAGGACGCCCTGCGCGCGCACGCCGAGGCCGAACTCCAGATCGACCCGGACGACCTGACCAACCCGTGGACCGCCGCGTGGGTGTCGCTGCTGTCGTTCTCGGTCGGCGCGCTGCTGCCGCTGCTGGCCATCACGCTGCCCCCGGTGGGCGCCCGGGTCTGGGCCTGCGCCGCGGCCGTGGTGCTCGGCCTGGTGGTGACCGGCGCCGTCTCCGCGCGGCTCGGCGGCGCCCGGAAGCGGCCCGCGGTCGCCCGCAACGTCGCCGTGGGCTGCCTGGCGATGGCCGTGACCTACGGCGTCGGCCTGGCCTTCGGCGTCACCGTCGGCTAGGCGGCGCCGGAGGGCCTGCTGTCGCCCGGGGGCTGCTCGCCGCGCAGGTCGGCGAGCAGCTCGGTGATCGCGTGCATGATCCGCTTGGTGGCCTCGTCGAGGGTCTCGCGGTCGACGGACGTCAGGTCGGAGAGGTCCACCGGCTCGCCCGCGACGATGTCGACGGTCCTGCGCGGGAGCAGCCGGGGGAACCACGCCGTGGACGGCAGCAGGTCGTGGGTGCCCCAGTTGACCACCGGCACCACGGGTACCCCGGTCTCCAGCGCCACCCTGGCGACCCCGTTCTTCACCCGCTCCGACGGCCAGTTGTCGGCGTTGTCGGAGAAGCCCGCCTCCGGGAAGAAGATCACGCACTCGCCGCGCCGGGCGGCGTCCACCGCGTTGCGGTAGGCGTCCCGCGCGCGGACCGTGCCGCGCTCGACGGGGATGTGCCCACCGCCGTCGAGCACCCTCCCGACGACCGGCATCTGCCAGAGGTCCGCGCGGGCCAGGTAGCGCGGGATGCGCCCGCGGGTCAGCGCGTACGCGGTCACGGTGACCGGGTCGGCGTAGGAGAGGTGGTTCGAGGCCAGCAGCACGGGGCCGGTCCGGGGCAGGGTGCCGCGGAAGCGGAGCCGGGCCGAGAGCGCCAGCAGCGGCCAGATCAGGTCGATCGCGAAGCTGTACCAGAACCCGCGGCCGCGCCGCGGCACCCGGAACATCAGCGCCAGCGCGTGCCACAGGCCCATCGGCCGTTCGGTGTCCACCCGCCAATCTTCGGGCACCGGTCCCGCGGCGGGTCGGCCGGGCCGGGCGGAACCGGCAGGTCCCCGGCACCCCCGCGCCCGGTGTGCCGCCGGTCTCGGCGGTGGCCGCCGCACCGCTGATCCGCGGGAGCAAGGCGCACCGGCCGGGTTGATCACCCGGCACAAGAAACACGCGGGAGCCCGCCCGCCCGGTAAGCCGGGGGTCGGCATGGCACCATGTCGCAGGTGACCAGCGCGCACGGAAACGCAGGCGGGGACCGCGACGGCTCGGGATTGCCGCCCGTCCCCTCGATCCCCCTCGCCGACGACCTGGCCCTGGCGGCCGCGTCCGACCAGTCCATCGGGACGTTGGTCAAGGACGCGACCACCCACCTGTCGACGTTGGTGAGAGCCGAGGTCGAGCTGGCGAAGTCGGAGGTCACCGGCGAGATCAAGAAGGGTCTGCGCGGGTCGATCTTCTTCATCATCGCCCTGGTGATCCTGCTCTACAGCTCGTTCTTCCTGTTCTTCGCCCTCGCGGAGCTGCTGGCCGACATCGGCCTGGTGCGCTCGGCGGCGTTCGGCATCGTGTTCGCCGCGATGCTGCTGTTCGCGGGCCTGTTCGGGTTCCTCGGCTACCGCAAGGTCAAGGCGATCCGGGCGCCGAAGCGCACGATCGACACCATGAGGGACAACGCCGCCGTGCTGTCGCGGCGCGGCGAGCGCTCCGACTGACGCGCCCAGTGTCGGCCGCACCGGATCCGTCGACCGTCCGCGTCGACGGGCCGTGGGCGCACCGCGACGTCTACGCCAACGGCATCCGCGTGCACGTCGCGGAGACCGGTGAGGGTCCGCTGGTCCTGCTGCTGCACGGGTTCGCCGAGTTCTGGTGGACCTGGCGGCACCAGCTCACTGCCCTGGGCGACGCCGGGTTCCGCGCCGTGGCGGTCGACCTGCGCGGCTACGGCGACTCGGACAAACCGCCGCGCGGCTACGACGCCTGGACGCTGGCGGGCGACGTGGCCGGGCTGGTCGGGGCGCTCGGGGAGACCCGCGCGCACCTGGTCGGCCACGGCTGGGGCGGTCTGCTCGCCTGGACCGTCGGCACCCTGCACCCGCGGGTCGTCCGCTCCATCAGCACCGTCTCCGCCCCGCACCCGCTGGCCCTGCGCGGGCAGATCCGCCGCACCGCGCTGCGCCGCAGGTCGCGCAACCAGGCCCGCGCGCTGGGCCACGTGTTCCGCGCGCAGGTGCCGGTGTTCCCCGAGCGCTGGCTGACCCGCGACCGCGCCGCGGTGGTCGAGACCCTCATCCGCCGCTGGGCGGGCCCGGACTGGCAGCGCACCCCGGACTTCGTCGAGTCGGTCAGCCGCTGCCGCGACGCGATGCTCGTGCAGGGCACGGCCCACTGCTCGCTGGAGTACTACCGCTGGGCGGCCCGGTCCCAGCTGCGCAGCGAGGGGCGGCGCTTCACCGAGGCCCTCTCCCGGATCGTCGACGTCCCCGCCCAGCAGCTCTACGGCGCCGAGGACCCGTGCGTGCTCCCGCGTTCCCGGGAGGCCTCCGCGCCGTGGGTGCGCACGCACATCCGCCACGACATCCCGGGGACCGGGCACTTCCCGCACGAGGAAGACCCGGAGACCACCAACGCCCTGCTGACGATGTTCCTCCGCGGAAACTGACGGCGGGAAATTGACGGCGGGAAATTGACGGCGGGAAATTGACGAGCGCCGGGCCCCTCCCCGCGCCTACTCTGCTGCGCAACGCGTAGACGGAGACGAGTAACCGGGGACCACGCGGGCCCAGAGAGCCGCCGGTAGCTGAGAAGGCGACCCCGCGCCCCCGGTGAAGACCCTCCCGAGTGCGGGGAGGAACGGCGGCCGCAGTCGGTGGCCCGCCCCATGCCCCGCCGGTTCGCCCCCGTGACCGGGCCCGCGAGGCTGTCGCCCCGTGCGGCGGTGAAAGTGCGGTGGCACCGCGAGTTCCCTTCTCGCCCGCACTCCCAAGGGATCACCCCATGTCCACGAGGAGTGGTGATGATCTCTCGTACCCTGGCCGCCGAGCTGCCGACGCGGGTCGGCCGACCCGTGTCGGTTGCCGGTTGGGTCCACCGGCGACGAGCCCTGAAATCGGTGTCCTTCCTGGTGCTGCGCGACCGCACCGGGCTGGCCCAGGTCGTGCTGCCCGCCGCGGCCGACCTCCCGCCCGAGGAGACGGTGGTGCGGGTGAGCGGGCTGGCGACGGCCAACCCGCAGGCCCCCGGCGGCGTCGAGATCACCGACGCGGTGGTCGCGGCGCTGTCCGAGCACGCGACCGCGCCGCCGTTCGACCTCTACCGCCCGGTGCTCGGCGCGACGCTGCCGGTGGTCCTCGACAACGCGGCCGTCGCGCTGCGCCACCCGAGGCTGCGGGCCCGGTTCGCGGTGACCTCGGCGAGCACCGCCGGGTTCCGCTCGGCGCTGGACGGCGCGGGCTTCACCGAGGTGCACACCCCCAAGATCGTCGGGTCGGCGACCGAGTCCGGCGCGAACGTCTTCGGCCTCGACTACTTCGGCGGGCGGGCCTTCCTGGCGCAGTCACCGCAACTGTTCAAGCAGGTCCTGGTGGGCGTGTTCGAACGGGTCTACGAGGTCGGACCGGTGTTCCGGGCCGAGCCGCACGACACCACCCGGCACCTGGCGCAGTACACCAGCCTCGACGCCGAGCTGGGGTTCGTCGCCGACCACCGCGACGTCATGGCCGTGCTGCGCGACACCGTGGCGGGCATGCTGGCCGCCGTGGCCGACCGGGCGGCCGACGCGCTGGGTCTGCTGGGGGTGGAGCTGCCCGGGGTCCCGGCGGAGATCCCGGTGGTCCACTTCACCGAGGCGCAGGAGCTGCTGGCCCGGCACACCGGCGAGGACCCGCGCGGCGAACCCGACCTCGCGCCCGCGCACGAGCGGTGGCTGTCCGACTGGGCTTCACGCACCCACGGCTCGGACTTCCTCTACGTCACCGGGTACCCGATGGCCAAGAGGCCCTTCTACACACACCCCGACCCTGAACGGCCCGAGTACTCCAACAGCTTCGACCTGCTCTTCCGGGGTGTGGAGCTGGTGACAGGGGGTCAGCGGCTGCACCGGTACTCCGACTACCTGACCGCGCTCTCCGCGCGCGGGCAGGACCCGGAGCCCTACCGGGGCTACCTGGACGCCTTCGCCCACGGGATGCCGCCGCACGGTGGTTTCGCCATCGGGCTGGAGCGCTGGGCGGCCCGCTTGCTCGGCCTGCGCAACGTCCGGGAGACGACCCTGTTCCCCCGCGACCTCAACCGCCTCCACCCGTGACCGGGAGCGGGCCCGGAACCCCCGGGCCCGCCCCCGGTCAGGAAGCGCAGCGCCCGGTGCCGACCGGCTGGGTCAGCGACGGCGCCCGGCCCAGCTCGTCGCGCACCTCGGCCGCGGTCAGCGCGAACCCGGTCTCGGAGTTGTCGACGGCCGCGCCGAACACCAACCCGATGACCTGCCCCTTGGTGTCGACCAGCGGACCACCGGAGTTGCCGCTGAGCACCTTGGCCCGCAGCGTGAAGACGTCCCGGTTGACCGTGGCCGCGTCGTAGATGTCCGGGCCGCGCAGCGGGATCCGGTCCCGGATCCGGGCGGGCGCGGCGGTGTACGGGCCGTCGAGCGGGTAGCCCAGCACGATCCCCTCCTGACCGCCCACCGCGTCGCCCGGGGCGAACGGCAGCGGTTCGGCGGTCAACCCGGGCACCGACAGCACCGCGACGTCGGTCTCCGGGTCGTAGAGCACCACCCGCGCCCGCAGCGACCGGCCGCCGGACTCCACGGTCACCTCGTCGGTGCCCGCGACGACGTGCGCGTTGGTCATCACCCGCTGCGGCGAAACCACGAAGCCGCTGCCCTCCAGCGCCCGCTCGCACGACGGCGCCCGGGCGTTGATCTTCAGCACGCTGCCCTCGACCCGTCGCACGACCTCACTGGCCTGCAGCGCCGGGTCCGGCGGGTCGACCTCCTTGTTCGGGGTGCGGTTGAACGGGTCGACCGCGGCCGGGAAGCCGGAGACGTCGAGCAGCTCGCGCAGCTCGTCGGGCAGACCGCGCGCGGCCTGCGGCATCACCGTGTCGACCCCGCCCAGGATCGTCGAGTTGTTGATCGCCGAGACCAGACCGGGCAGGCCGCCCACCGAGGTCAGCGGCAGCGCGATCAGCCAGGCCACCACGAACACGACGGCGCCCTGCACGACCGCGCCCAGCGCGCTGTCCACCCCGGCCAGCCTCGGCGAATTGATCTTCTGGCGGATGGTCCGCCCGATCCACACGCCGAACGTCTCACCCAGGGCCACCAGCAGCACGAAGATCGCCACCGCGAACGCCACCCTGGTCGGCGTGGAGTCGATCCGGGACACCACCAGCGGGGCGACCTTGATCCCGGCGACCGCGCCGAGCAGCACCCCGACGAACGCGGGCAGCGCCGTGATCACCCCCTGCCGCGCCCCCGAGACGGCCGCCAGCACCGCCAGCGCGACGACGAGCACGTCCACCCAGTTCACGCTCAGACCTCCGCGCCGACGTCCGCGGACCCGACCGAGCCCGCGGACCCGACCGAGCGCCACGCCGCGTCGAGGTCGCGCACGTCCGAGGTGTCCCACGGCCGCTCCCACCCCGCGGTGGCCAGCACCATGGTCAGCAGCCCCGCCGTGAAGCCCCAGACCAGCATCCCCGGCGCGGCGAACGCGGGCCCGGTGAACCCGGACGGGTGACCGACCCGGAACCGGTTCGCCGGGTCGACCAGGTGCGCGACCGGCACCCTGGCCACCGCCTGCGACTCCGCCGGGTCGACCGGACCGACCGGGCTCGGCGTCCGCCACCAGCCCAGCACCGGGGTCACGTGGAAGCCCGACACCGGCACGAACAGCGGCGGCAGCAGCGCCACCGGGACCACGCCGGACGGGTCCAGCCCGGTCTCCTCGACGGCCTCGCGCAGCGCCGTCGCCACCGGGCCGCCGTCCTCGGGCTCGGCCGAGCCACCGGGGAAGGCGACCTGCCCGGAGTGGCTGCCCCCGGTGTCGGCGCGAAGCTGGAACAGCAGGTCGGGACCGTGTTCGGGGTCCTCGCCGAGCAGGATCAGGACCGCGGCGTCGCGGACCCGGCCGGTGGGCTCGGAGAACCGGCGCCACAGGTCCGCGTCCAGGTCGGCGGTCGCCGCGACGAGCGGTCTGATCCACTCGGGCAGCGTGGCCGGGTCCACCAGCGGTCCGTGCGTCATCGGGTCCCTCCGCGCAGGCGCGCCACCGCGGCGCGCACGTCGTCCACCGTCCGGAACACCCGGGGCTGGGTCACGAAGGTGACCGCGCCGTCGGCGGAGATGAGATAGGAGGCGGGCAGGGCGTCGGGCACCTTGAGCGCCTTCGCGACCGCACCGCCGCCGTCGAACAGGTTCGGGAGGCGCACGCCGAGGGTGGTCAGCAGGGACAGCGCGTCGGCCTCCGGGCTCTGCACGGCCAGGCCGACCACGTCGACCGCGTCCGCCGCGGTGGCGTACTCGGCCAGCACCGGCAGCTCCTCGCGGCACGGCTGGCACCAGGTGGCCCACACGTTGACCAGGACGTCCCGGCCCCCGAGCGCGTTGCCCGCGCCGACCGGCTCCCCGGTGGCCAGGCAGGTCGCGGTCACCGACCGCAACACCTCCGGACCGGGCCCGGTCGCGGTGCAGGGGGCGAGGGCGGCGGCCTTCCTGGGTCCGGTCAGGTCCGGTGCGGGAGCGGACGCCGGGGCCGGGTCGTCGCTCCTCGGCCACACCGCGACCGCCCCGGCGACCAGCAGGACCACCGCGACCAGCACCCACCGCAACCGGGTGCTCACCCGGTCGACTTCCCCGGCCGGTAGCCCTCGCGGACCCGCTCGGCCAGCGCCAGCAGGTGCTCGGCCTCCACGCCCTTGACCAGCTTGGCGGCCTTGTCCGGCTCGGTGGGCCCCTCGCCGAACGACGGGCACTCCGGGGCCAGGAAGCAGGCGCCGCAGGCGGGCTTGCGGGCGTGGCAGACCCGCCTGCCGTGGAAGATGATCCAGTGCGAGGCCATCGTCCAGTCCTTGCGCGGGATCAGCGGGCCGATCGCGTGCTCGACCTTGACCGGGTCCTCCTCCTCCGTCCACCCCCACCGGCGGACCAGCCTGCCGAAGTGGGTGTCGACGGTGATGCCGGGGACGTCGAAGGCGTTGCCGAGGATGACGTTGGCGGTCTTGCGGCCGATGCCGGGGAGCGTGACCAGCTCGTCGAGCGTGGCAGGCACCTCGCCGTCGAACTTCTCCACGAGCGCGGCGCCGAGGCCCATCAGGGAGCTGGTCTTGTTCCGGTAGAAGCCCGTGGCCCGGATCATCTCTTCGAGTTCGGTGCGCTCGGCGCCCGCGTAGTCGGCGGCGGTGCGGTACCGCGCGAACAGGGCCGGGGTGGTCTCGTTGACCTTCTTGTCCGTGCACTGGGCGGACAGGATGGTCGCCACCGCCAGCTCCAGCGGGTTGGTGAAGTCGAGTTCGCAGTGGGCGTCCGGGTAGCCCTCGGCCAGCGCGCGCACCATCCGGCGGGCACGGCGGGTGAGGGAGATCCCCGGTCCGCCGTCCACCGGAGCTGCTGCGCGGGGCGGTCGTCGGGTGGTGGGAGGCACCTCGATAGCCTACGGGCCGTCGGACAACCCGAGATGTGCACCGGACGTCTTCTGAGACGACCACCCCCTTGACCGGACCGGGGAGCCCCGGGTTCCGGATGGACGACGACCTGAGGATCTACGACCCATGGCTGTCTGGTTCGTGTTCGCGGTACCGCTGGTGATCATGTTCTTCGCCCTGTTCATGGAGCGGGTCGAGGCCCGCCTGCGCCACGTCGCCGTCCAGGAGACCGACGTGGAGGAATTCCTGGAGCAGGCCCGCCCGGACGAGGTGCGCGCGCTCTACGGCCACGGCATCGGCCGGGCCCTGGAGTTGTTCCGGCTGCGCAGGCTCGGCGGCCGGGCCGCGAAGCTGCGCGGTCGCCGGGGTCGGGGGTAGGGCGCTAAGGTCGAGCGGTTGGGGCGGTGACCTGCGCCGGAGGTTTGTTACCGGACGGTCGGCGCGGCTTCCAGAGGAACTGGGGTCACCCCCTACACTGTCTGTTAGTGATCGGCGGCGCAGCCTCGTGGCCGCCGGGTGGAAACAGGAGGACCGAGGTGGATGAGACCCTGGCCCGCGCGGGCATCTTCCAAGGGGTCGAGCCGGCCGCGGCCGAAGCGCTCGCACAGACACTCGAGTCGGTGGAGTTCCCCCGTGGGCATGTGATCTTCGCGGAGGGCGAGCCCGGTGACCGGCTGTACATCATCCAGTCCGGCAAGGTGAAGCTCGGCCGCAAGTCGCCCGACGGCAGGGAGAACCTACTGGGGATCTTCGGCCCGTCGGACATGTTCGGCGAGTTGTCGATCTTCGACCCGGGTCCGCGCACCTCGACCGCGACGACGGTCACCGAGGTCCGCGCGGTGACGATGGACCGACCGGCGCTGCGGCAGTGGATCGCCAACCGACCGGAGATCGCCGAGCAACTGCTGCGGGTGATCGCCAGGAGGCTGCGCCGGACGAACGGGATGCTGGCCGACCTGATCTTCACGGACGTGCCCGGCCGGGTCGCCAAGGCGCTGCTGCAGCTCGCGCAGCGCTTCGGCAGCCAGGAGGCGGGCCTGCTGCGGGTCACCCACGACCTGACGCAGGAGGAGATCGCGCAGTACGTGGGCGCCTCCCGCGAGACCGTGAACAAGGCGCTGGCCGACTTCGCGCACCGCGGTTGGCTGCGGCTCGAGGGCAAGAGCGTGCTGATCCTCGACCCGGAGCGGCTCGCCCGACGCGCGCGTTGAGCGCATGAGCACGGAAAGGGGCCGCGGTCACCGACCGCGGCCCCTTTCCCGTCTCCGGACGTGACGAAGGGCCGGGCGCCGCCCCCGACGCGGCGCACCGGCCCTTCGCTGTGCGCGGACCATCCCCCGACAGCCCACGCTCCCCGCCCTCCGGCCCAGGCCCCGAACCTCTTCACCGGAGGGAGTTCGTGTCGGGCAAGCGTCGCACGGACCCCCACCCCCTGCTCAAGGGTTTTCACCCTCAAGGACTCACCTTCTGCGGGTTCGGTTGCCCGGTTCCTCCCGAAACCCGACATACCGTTACAGGATCGAGACCTCACATACCGACGGTGTCCGAGACCACCGGAAAATTATTGGTACGGCCGTACCAGAGTGTGCATACTGGTACGCATGTCCCATTCCACCGGCCTGTCCGACTACCGCGCTGCCCTGACCGCCCCGGGTGCCCGCGGCCCCGTGCTGACCTCCCTGCTCGGGCGCCTGCCGGTGGCCATGATCGGCCTGGCCATGCTGTTCTACGTCCAGGACGCCACCGGGTCGTTCGCCAGCGCGGGCCTGGTCTCGGCGGCGGCGCTGGTCGGCGTGGCGATCGGCTCGGTGGCGCAGGGCCGGATCATGGACCGGGTCGGCCCGACCCTGCCGCTGCTCGTCACCGCCACCCTGTTCGCCCTCGTGGTCACCGCCTCGGTGCTCGCGGTGGAGAACGGCGCGTCCACCCCGGTCCTGGTCGCCTTCGGCTTCGGCGTGGGCATCACCGAACCGATGATCGGCGCGGCCTCGCGGGCCATGTGGACCCGGCTGGTGCCCGCGGGCCCGGTGCGCGACGCCGCCCTCGCCTACGAGGCCATCAGCATGGAGGTCTTCTTCATCCTCGGCCCGGCCCTGTCCGGCGTGCTGATCGCCGCCCCGTGGGCGGGCACCGGCGTGGTCGCGGGCGCGGCCTGCATGGTCGTCGGCGCCTACGGCTTCGCACTGACCCCGACCATCCGCCGCGTCCGCCCCGCCCCGAACGCGGCCAGGGGCGGCCTGCTCGGCGCGCTCGCCAGCCCGGGCCTGCGCACGGTGGCCCTGGCCGCGATGGGCTTCGGCGTCACCATCGGCTTCGTGGAGGTCGCCGTCCCGGCCGCCGCCACCGCCACCGGCAACGCCCCGGCGGGCGGGCTGCTGCTGGGCCTGTGGTCGATCAGCTCGGTCGCGTTCGGCGTGTTCTACGGCGTCCGCCCGTGGCCGCGCCCGATGAGCCTGCGGCTGCCCGCGCTGCTGGCGGGCTTCTCGGTCCTGGTCGCACTGCTGGCCATCCCCACCTCCCTGGTCAGCCTGGCCGTCGTCCTGCTGGTCGCGGGGATGCTGGTCACCCCGCAGGCGACCGCCCACTCGGCGGCGATCGAGCTGGTGGCCCCGCAGAGCAGCGCCACCGAGGCGTTCGGCTGGGTGATCACCGCGGTCACCCTGGGCCTCGCCTTCGGCCAGTCGGTGTCCGGCCAGTTGGTGGAGCACGTCGGGGTGTGGGCGGCCTACGTCGCCGCGTGCGTGGTCGGCCTGCTGTTCGCCGTGGTCGTCTACCTGCGCCGCTCGACCGTCCAGGACGCCGCCGACCGGGCGGAGGAGCGCGTTCCCGCCCTCACCTGATCCGGTCGGGCAGCGGGCCGCGAGGGGCCTGTGGACAACTTTTCGCGCTTGTCGGTGGCCGTCGCTACCTTCAGCGCCATGGATCTCACCGTCACCACAGACCACCTCGCCGCCGCGGCGGCCGACCTGGTCCGCCTGGTCCCCGGCAAACTGCTGGACCCCGTCCTCGGCGGGGTGGTCCTCACCGCCACCGCGGAGGGCGTGGTCCTGGAGGCGAGCGACCGCGAACGCTCCGCCAGGGTCGAGTGCCCGGCCCTCGTGCACGCGGAGGGCCGGGCACTCGTCCCGGCCAAACCTCTGGCGGAGACCCTGCGCGCCCTCACCGCCCCGCAGATCCGCCTGGTGGTCGAGGGGGCCCGGCTCGCCATCCGCACCGAGGGCGCGCGCTTCGCCCTCCCCCTGCTGGACGTCGACCTGCACCCGGGAACCCCACCGCGGCAGGACACCGCCGACGGAACCGTCTCCGGCACCCACCTGGCCACCGCACTGTCCACAGTGGCCGGAACCGCCTCGCGCGACGACGCCCTGCCCATCTTCACGGGTGTCCGCGTGCAGAGCGAGGGCGACCGGCTGGTCCTCCGCGCGACCGACCGCTACCGGATGGCCATCGCCACCATCCCCTGGACCGCCCAGGGAGACCCAGTCGACGCCCTGGTCCCCGCCACCCTGCTCGCGGAGGTGGGGAAGCAGGTGGCGGGCGAGCACGAGGTGACCCTCCGGTCGGCCCACAACACGTTCTCGCTGTCCTGGCGCCGCTCGACGGCGACCACGGCCGTCCTCGACGGCACCTTCGTCAACGAGAGCAACGTGGTGTTGTCCAAGGTGGACACCAGGGTGGAAGTGGACGCCGACGCCCTCCTCGCCGCCGTCCGCCGAACCTCCCTCTACGCCGACACCCGAGGGGTGGTGCACCTGGAAGTGGGTGATTCCCACCTCCGCCTCCGCAGCGCCAACCAGCAGTCGGGCGAGGCGGAGGAAACCCTCAAGGCCACCACCCACGACGGCCGCACCAGCCCCAGCTACCAGGCCCGCTACCTCGTGGACGCCTTACGCCCCTTCACCGGCGGCGAGGTCCACCTGGCCATCCAGCCCGGGATGCGGGCCACCGTCCTCACCGCCGTGGACCCGGGGGAGGTGAACATCAAGTACATCCTCGTCCCCATCCGCCCGCCCCAGCCCTGACCGCCCTCACCCCGAGTCCCCGTGTTGCTTGACAACTCCACAGAGATCCGCCCCACCAGGCCCGCATGGGCGCCGGGCGCTCGAACCGAGCAGCCACAAACGGGCCTGGGAACTACCCCCGCAGGTACTCCAGTTGAGCCATGACCGACAGCTCGGCAGCACCCCACAGCCCCCGGTCGACATCGGCGTAGACGACCTCCACCACCTCCCGAGCCGAAGCCCCCGCACCCAGAACCCCCAGGGCGGCCCGGATCTGCTCCAACCGCCCCTCCCGGTGCGCCAGGTACTGCCCGGCGACCGCGGCGAGGTCCGCCAACTCCGGCCCGTGCCCCGGCAGGACCCACCCGTTGCGCCCGGCCAACTCCCGCAACGAGTCCAGGTACTCGCCCAACTTCCCGTCCGGCGGGATGATCACGGTGGTGCCGCGCCCCAGCACCGTGTCCCCCGTCAGCACCGCCGACACCCCGTCGTGCTCCAGCGCGAAGCACACCGAGTCGCCGGTGTGCCCGGGCGTGTGCAGCACCTCGAAGGACAACCCCGCGTGCGCCAACACCTCGCCGTCCCGCAACGGCCCCGCACCCCGGCACAGTGCGGGGTCGAAGGCCCGCACCGGCGCGTCGGCCCGCCGCGCCAACCACTCCGCACCGCCCACGTGGTCACCGTGGTGGTGCGTGATCAGGATCGCCTCGACCGGATCGGCGGCGGCGAGCACGCGCTCCAGGTGGGGGACGTCCTCCTCACCCGGGTCGACCACGACGCACCCGGGGGCGCCCGGCGCGCGCAGCAGCCAGGTGTTGGTCCCGTCCAGGGTCATCGGTCCGGGGTTGTCCTCCAGCACGACGGAAGCGAACGGCGTGACCGACCGCCGGACCCCGTACGCCGGGTGGCTCACCGCGGCTCCAGCCTGTCGTCCCGGCGCGCATCGAGGTGGTTCGCCGCGTCCCCGTACCCGGTGTCCCCGGGGAGGACGACCCGCAGGGCGGTGCCGTCCCGGACCACCTTCGGGATGATCTTCTCGACGGTCCGCGGGGTCGCCATCGCCGCGGCGACACCGGCGCAGGAATCCAGCTCGGCCAACGCCATCCAGGTGGGCGGCATCAACCCGCGCGCCCCGCGCTTCCAGTCCTCGATCGCCTCCGCGGGCCGCTGCCACCCGGCGTCGTCGGCCTCGGTCGTGGCGCCGTCGGCGAGTTGCCCCTCCGGCATCGCGGCGAGGAAGAACCGGGTGTCGTACCGCCGCGGTTCCTCGGCCGGGGTCACCCAGTTCGCCCACGGCCGCAACAGGTCCGCCCGCAGCACCAGGCCGTGCGCCGCCAGGAACGAGGCGAACGAGTACTCCTTGTCGACCAACTCCTGCCGGGCCGCGTGGTACGGCGTCGTGTCCGAGACGACGCTCCCGGCGTCGGGGCCGGCGAGCAGCACCCCCGACTCCTCGAACGTCTCCCGCACCGCCGCGCACACCAGGGCCCGCGCCAGTGATTCCGAACACCCGAACCGCTCGGCCCACCACGCGGCGTCGGGCCCGTGCCAGGCCACGGAGGCGTCCAGGTCCCGCTCGTCCACACCACCGCCGGGGAACACCGTCATCCCGCCCGCGAAGGCCATCCCCACGACCCGGCGCAGCAGGAACACCTCGATCGGCCCGTCGGTGTCCCGCACCAGCATCACGGTCGCGGCGTCCCTGGGCGCGGCGGGCGGGTCCGGCGCCTCGTCCGGTACGAGACCGGCGGGCAGGACGAGTTCCTCGGGCAGTTCCGGCACCCCTCGACCCTAACCCGGCCGGACCGCCACGCACCCCCTGGTGCGAACCAGGTCATGGCCGGGTGTCGCTCGTGGACAGCGGTCACGGAGGATGGCCGGTATGAGCGACGACGTGCTGCGAGTGGGACTGGTGGGGGCGGGCCCGTGGGCCCGGGCCGTGCACGGGCCGGGGCTCGCCGCGCACCCCGGCACCGAGCTGGCGGGGGTGTGGGCGAGGCGGCCGGAGGCGGCAGCCGAGCTGGCGGGCGCACTGGGCGCCGCCGCGGTCGGGGACGTGGACGAGCTGATCAGCGGGGTGGACGCGGTGGCGTTCGCGGTTCCGCCCGCGGTGCAGGGCGAGCTGGCGATCCGCGCGGCCGAGGCGGGCAGGCACGTCCTGATGGAGAAGCCGGTGGCCGATTCCCTGCAATCGGCCAAGGCGGTCGCGCACGCGGTGGACGCGGCCGGGGTGGCGTCACTGGTCGTGTTCATCCGGCGGTTCGCGCCGGAGACCAAGGCGTGGCTGGAGCAGGTGCGAGCGGGCGGCTCGTGGGCCGGTGCCAGTGCGCGCTGGCTGTCCGGCGCGCTGCTGGGCGGGGCGTACTCGGAGTCGGCCTGGCGGCAGGACGGCGGTGCCCTGGCCGACGTCGGGCCGCACCTGCTCGACCTCCTCGACGCGGCGCTCGGACCGGTCGTCGAGGTGCTGTCGGCGCACCGCACCGGACCCGACCTGTGGCACCTGGTGCTGCGGCACGAGGGTGGGGCGAGCAGCACCGCCAGCCTGTCGATGCGGCTGCCGATGCGCCCGACCGTCACCGACGTGGCGGTCTACGGCGACGCCGGGTACCTGGAGCTGCCGGGACGGGCGACGCCCGCCCCGGAGTGCTACTCGGCGCTGCTGGACGACTTCACCGCCCTGGTGCGCGACGGGCGGACCGAGCACCCGCTCGACGTGCACCGGGGGGTGCGGGTGCAACAGACCCTCGACGCCGTGCTGCGGGTCGTCGAGGGTCGTTGACGGGGCGGTGCCGGGTCAGCGGTTGTCCGGCGGCTGCAACGGGATCCCGTTGACCATGGTCGAGCTGTTCGCCTCGGACCAGTCGAACGGGGTGCTGGTGCCCAGGTCGCCCTGCCAGGCGGCGGGCTGGGCCGGGTCGGTCTGCTCGCGGCGGGCCAGCTCCTCCTGGAGCTGGCGCAGCAGGTCGAGTTCCTGGTCGTTGAGCGACTCGTCCGTGGCCGCCGCGGCAGACTTCGCCTCGCCCTTGGGCTCCTCGGAGTTCCACGGGGTGGGCTCCGGGTCCGGTGCCGAGGAGATCTTCGGCGGGGTGATCGACGGCGGCGACGGGAGGGTCGGCGCGGTCAGCTCGGGTTCGCGGCGCTCCACCCGGGGCGCCTGCTCCGACGCGGCCGGGGCGGCGACCACGTTGGTGCGGGCGGTGCCGACCTCGTTGGCGTAGCGCATCGCCGTCCGGTGGTAGTCGGTCGGCTCGGCGCCGTCGCGCAGCACCTCGACCGAGGCGGTGATGCCCGCGCGGCGCAGGGCGTGCTCCACCCGGTAGGCCGTGGCGGGCGCGGAGCCCTGCGGGCCGACCCCCACGAGCACCACCCGGTGCGGCACCGGGCCGGTGGCCGGTCCGGCGGGGGTGAGCCGCCAGACCGCCCACACCGCGCGGATGTCGGGCAGCACGTCGAGGACCCGGTTGGCCGCCTCGGCGACGCCGTCCTCGGGGCTGACGCCCGCCACCGAACCGGTGGCGAAGCGGTGCCGGGTGACCAGGTCCGGCTCGGCGATGGTCAGCCGCTCGACGACGGCCGGGTCGGCGTGCGCGGCGAGGAAGAGCTCCTGCAGTTCGTCGTGCTCAGCCCGGCTGACCGCGACCGGTCCCGCCGCCAGGCAGCCCGCGACCAGGTCCAGCGACCGGTCCACCTCGGCCGAGGCCAGCAGTTCCCTGGCGTCGGCGAGCGCGTCGTCGTCGAGCCTGCCCGCGAGTCCGAGCAGCAGGTCGTGCACCCGGACCGGCAGGGCAACCCCCGGCCAGGCGGCACCCTTGCCACTGGCGATCTGCGTCACGATCGAACCCCTCCCACATCAGTCCAGGCGACTAGCTCGGAACCAGGTGTCCTTCGGCGACCAGCGGCTCGGAGGCCGCCAACGCCGCCCGGTGGTACCCCGTGGGCTCGAAGGCCCTCGGCAGCACCTCCACCACCGGTTCCGCGGTACCCAGGGCCCGCAGCACCCGCTGCAGCTCCCCGGTCAGGTGGGCGGCGTCACCGGTCGTGGTGACCAGGACCACCCGGGCGGTGGAACCGGAGGTCCGGTCGCGGCGCCAGGTCGAGCGCGCCTCCACGACCTCGGGCCTGCCGCGGAGGATCGCTCCGAGCACAACCGCGTCGGAGTCACCCGCGCTCACCCGATCAGGGGACTCCGCGGAAAAGGTGTAGTCGGTTTCGGAGATTTCGTCCACCCACGGGATGGCGTTGAGCCGCTCCGCGTCGGCCCCTGCGGGCAGCAGCACCGCTCCGACCAGGCGCGATTCCTCCGGTGTGATCGCCACCCGCTCGCGCAGCAGGGTCAGCGGCAGCACCCTGGCCACCGCGTCGACCGCGCCCGAGGCGAGCCAGTCGCGGCAGCGCCAGAGCTGCCGGTCGCCGAGCCTGCCCGCGAGCCGCAGCAGCAGCTCGTGGCACTCGGCGGTCTGGGTTGCCGTGCTCATCGGACCTCCACCACCAGTTCGACCTCGACCGGGACACCGAGCGGCAGCTCGGCCACGCCGACCGCCGACCGGGCGTGCCTGCCCTGCTCGCCGAACACCTCGGTGAACAGGTCGGAGGCACCGTTGACGACCGCGGGCTGGCCGGTGAAGCCCTCCGCGGAGGCGACGAAGCCGACGATCCTGACCACCCGGACCACCTCGTCGATGCCCACCAGGTCGTCAACCGCGGCCAGGGCGTTGAGTGCGCAGATCCGGGCCAGCCGCTGGGCTTCCTCGGGACTGACCTCGCCGCCGACCTTGCCGGTCGCCGCGACCGCTCCGTCGACCAGGGGGATCTGGCCCGCGGTGAACACCAGCGAGCCGGTGCGCACCGCCGGGACGTAGGAACCCGCGGGCGGGGCCACCGGGGGCAGTTCGATGCCCAGTTCGGCGAGCTTCGCGCGCCAGGACATCACGCCCCCTTGGGCCGCTTGAAGTACGCGACCAGTTGCTCACCGGTGGGGCCGGGCAGGACCGTGACCAGCTCCCAGCCGTCCTGGCCCCAGTTGTCCAGGATCTGCTTGGTCGCGTGGATCAGCAGTGGCACGGTCGCGTACTCCCACTTCGTCATGCCCGCAGCCTAGATCACGTTGGTGTCACGTCTCGGTACGGTGGCGTTCATGGAGTCGTGGCGACTGTTCGCGACCGCCCTGCTCGTCGCGGCGGGGCTGGTGTTGGTGCTGGTGGCGATGGCCAAGGTGCGCGACCGGACCGGCCGGGGCAGCAGCGTGGCGCTGGCCGGGGCGGTGTCGGTGACCCTGCTGGCGCTGCTGTGCCTGCTGGCGCTCACCGTCCTCCCGCAACCGGTGGCCTGGGGCGCGGTCCTGGTCGTCGGCGCCGCGGTGTCGGTGCTGTTGCTGGTCGGTTAGGACGGTCGGACAGCGGTGGGGGCGTCCGGGCATTTAGGCTGAAACGGTGACCACCCCCGTCGTCGGCTGGACCGAGCAGATCGCCCGCGCCCGACTGCACGTGGTGACCGGCAAGGGCGGCACCGGCAAGAGCACCGTCGCGGGCGCCCTCGCGCTGGCCCTGGCCACCGGCGGCAGGCGCGTCCTGCTGGTCGAGGTGGAGGGCAGGCAGGGCATCGCCCAGCTCTTCGACACCCAGCCGCTGCCCTACACCGAGGAGAAGGTGGCCTCGGCCCCCGGTGGCGGGGAGGTGCGCGCGCTGCACGTCGACGTCGAGGCGGCGCTGCTGGAGTACCTGTCGATGTTCTACAACCTGGGCTTCGCGGGTCGCACGCTGCGCAAGATGGGGGCGATCGAGTTCGCCACCACGCTGGCGCCGGGCCTGCGCGACGTGCTGCTCACCGGCAAGATCAAGGAGTGCGTGACGCGCACCGACGAGTCCGGTCGGCACGCCTACGACGCGGTGGTCGTCGACGCCCCGCCGACCGGCCGGATCGTCAAGTTCCTCGACGTGACCAAGGCCATGGCCGACCTGGCCAAGGTCGGGCCGATCAAGGGGCAGAGCGACGGCGTGGTCCGGCTGCTGCACTCCGGCGACACCGCGGTGCACCTGGTGACGCTGCTGGAGGAGATGCCGGTGCGCGAGACGATGGAGGCGGTCGGCGAGCTCGACGGGGCGGACCTGCGGCCCGGCGCGATCATCCTGAACCGGGTGCGCCCGCCGCGGCTGCCCGCGCACTCGGTGACCGCCGCCGCCGACGGCCGGGTCGACGCGGGCCGGGTGCGCGAGGGGCTGACCTCGGCCGGGTTGGCGCTGTCGGCCGACGACCTCGACGGCCTGGTCGAGGAGACGGTGGAGCACGCGGTGCGGGTGCAGGCCGAGCAGCGGGCCAGGGAACGGCTCGCGGAGGTCGACCTGCCCGCGGTGGAGCTGGCCGAACTGGTCGACGGGGTGGACACCGGGGCGCTCTACGAGCTGGCCGAGGCCCTGGTCGAGCAGGGGGTGCGATGAGCGGGCTCAACGTCGACACGCTGATCGACGACCCGGGGACGCGCGTCATCGTGTGCTGCGGGTCCGGCGGTGTGGGCAAGACCACGACCGCCGCGTCGATCGCGGTGCGCGCGGCCGAGCGGGGCCGCAAGACGGTGGTGCTGACCATCGACCCGGCGCGCAGGCTGGCACAGGCGCTGGGCCTGGAGGAGCTGGGCAACACCCCGAAGCAGGTGTCGGTCGACGGCTTCGCCCCGACCGGCGAGCTGAGCGCGATGATGCTGGACATGCGCCGCACGTTCGACGACATGGTGCTGGCGCACGCGGGTGAGAAGCGCGCCGAGGAGGTGCTGTCGAACCCGTTCTACAAGACCATCTCCTCGTCGTTCTCCGGCACCCAGGAGTACATGGCGATGGAGAAGCTCGGCCAGCTCGCCGCCGAGGGCACCTGGGACCTGATCATCGTCGACACCCCGCCGTCGCGGTCGGCACTGGACTTCCTGGACGCTCCGCAGCGGCTCTCCACCGCCCTCGACGGGCGGATGATCAAGCTGCTCACCGGGCCGGTGAAGGCCGGTGGGTGGGGCATCCGCAAGGTGGTCAGCGCCGGGTTCGGGCTGTTCGCCAAGGCCGTGTCGACCATCGTCGGCGGGCAGCTGCTCGCCGACGCGTCGGCGTTCGTGCAGGCCTTCGACGGCATGTTCGGCGGGTTCCGCGAGCGGGCGCGCAAGACCTACGAGTTGCTGCGCTCCACCGGCACCGCGTTCGTGGTGGTGGCCGCGCCGGAACCGGACGCGCTGCGCGAGGCCAGCTACTTCGTCGAGCGGCTGGAGGCGGAGTCCATGCCGCTGTCCGGGCTGGTCGTCAACCGGACCCACCCGGTGCTGGCCAAGCTGCCCGCGGCCAAGGCGCTCACCGCGGCGGACAACCTGGACGCGGCCGAGGAGGCCCCGCTGGCCGCGGCGGTCCTGCGGCTGCACGCCGACCGGGTCGCGCAGGCGCAGCGGGAGCGCAGGCTGGTCAACCGGTTCACCAAGGCGCACCCCGGGGTGCCGCTGGTGCACGTGCCCGCGATGGCCGCGGACGTGCACGACATCAACGGGCTGCGCCGCATCGGTGAGCGGCTGACCGGGGCCTGACCCGCCCGGTGCGGGCGGGTCGAGGCCGGGTGACCGACCTCAGCCGACGCGGACTTCCTCGTCGTCGAAGCTGTGCCTGCGGCGGGCGTCGTCGAGCAGTTCGCGCCAGTTGTCGACGTCGGGGCGCCTGCGCAGCAGGGCGCGTCGCTCGCGCTCGGTCATCCCGCCCCAGACACCGAACTCGATCCGGTTGTCCAGTGCTTCGGCCAGGCACTCGGTGCGCACCGGGCACGCGATGCAGACGAGCTTCGCCTTGCGCTGCTCGGCGCCGCGGACGAACAGCCCGTCCGGGTCCTCGTCGCGGCACGTCGCGCGCACCCGCCAGTCCGCCTGCTGCTGGTTCTCGAGATACATGTGTCCCCCACCCCTGTCGTCGTCAGCGACCCTGGACCGATACCCCCCGGTATCGGGTGCCGATCTGCCTGCCGCGGGAGCGGCGAGGCTGATCAGCGCTGTCGTGAGACGTTGACGGACTCTAGTGCGTGACGGTTCCATCGAGAACCTCCAGAGACCCAGCCGTTACAGAATGTCAATGCTTTAGCGGGCGGCTCCGGGTGGACCGACCGGGTGACGCGTACCCTGGATCGCGTGCGTGTGGGAGACAGCCTGCTGAAGATGCTCGGACTGTGCCTGCTGGCGGGGGTGCTCGTCGCGGGCATGCTGTTTCCGCTGGTCGGGGCCGTGGGGGTGGCGTCGAACCGGGCCAGCGACACCATCGACAGCGTCTCGGCCGACCTGGTCGCGACCCCGCCGCCGCTGATCACCACGATCACCGACAGCGCGGGCAACCCGATCGCCTCGCTCTACGACCAGTACCGCATCCCGGTCTCGTCCGAGCAGATCTCCCCCACCATGAAGGCCGCGCTGGTCTCGGTGGAGGACCGCCGGTTCTACGAGCACCACGGGGTGGACTGGAAGGGCACCATCCGCGCCGCCATCTCCAACCAGAGCGGCGGCGACACCCAGGGCGCGTCCACGCTGACCCAGCAGTACGTCAAGAACTACCTGATCAACGTGGTCAACCGGGACAACAAGACCGAGCAGTCCAAGGCCCAGGAGCAGACCATCGCGCGCAAGCTGCGCGAGGCGCGGATCGCCATCCAGCTCGAGCAGAAGATGAGCAAGGAGGACATCCTCGCCGGCTACCTCAACGTCGTGGAGTTCGCCTACGAGGTCTACGGCGTCGGGGCGGCGGCCAGCGCCTACTTCGGCACCACCGCGGACAAGCTGACCGTCGCCCAGGCGGCGCTGCTCGCGGGCGCGGTGAACAACCCCGTGCTCTACAACCCGTGGCGCAAGCCCGCGGAGACGCTGCAGCGGCGCAACGTCGTGATCGACAAGATGCTGGAGAACCAGAAGGTCACCCCGGAGGTGGCCGAGGCGGCGAAGAAGGAGCCGCTCGGCACCCTGCCCACCCCCCGCAAGCCCGCCGCGAACTGCGTCGGCGCGGGCCCGGAGTACGGCTTCTTCTGCCAGTACGTCTTCGAGTACCTCGAGCGCCTCGGCTTCTCCGAGGACCAGATCAAGACCGGCGGCTACACCATCAAGACCAGCTTCGACGCCCGCGCCACCCAGTTGGCCAAGCAGGCGGCGATGAACGAGGTGCCCAAGACCCAGCCGGGCATCGCCAACACCATGGCGATCATCCAGCCGGGCAAGGAGCGCCACCAGGTCGTCGCGCTGGTGGCCAACCGCGACTACGGCCTCGACGCCAACAACGGGCAGACGACCTACGGCCTGCCCAGCCGGGTGGCGAACAAGTTCGGCGCGGGCTCGATCTACAAGATCTTCACCTCCGCCGCCTACCTGGAGAAGGGGGGCGGCATCAACAACATCATCGACGTGCCCGCCTCCTACACCTCCAACGTGTTCAGCGGTGGCGGCTCGAAGTGCCCGCCGGGCGGCGTGGACGGCACGAAGAAGTACTGCGTCTCCAACACGGGCAACCCGCCGTCCAAGATGACGTTGCAGACCGCCCTGGCGACCTCCCCGAACACCGGGTTCGTCATCCTCGAGGAGCGGGTCGGCATGGCCCCCATCGTGGACATGGCCAGCAGGCTCGGCCTGCGCACCACGATGGCTTCCAGCATGGGCGGCGTGGACCCGGACCCGGCGGCCTCCGCCCCCGAGTACCGGTTCAGCCAGTCCGACTTCTTCAAGCCGATGGGCAACAACGCGGGCAAGGCGTCGTTCACCCTCGGCCCCGGCCCGGTGAGCACCCTGGAACTGGCCAACGTCGGCGCGACCCTGATGAGCGGCGGCGTGTGGTGCCCGCCGACCCCGCTGCTGGAGGTGCGCGACCGCAACGGGAAGAAGATCGAGGTCAACGAGGCGCCGTGCGAGCAGGCGGTCGCCGAACCGCTGGCGAACACCCTGGTCACCGGCTTGAGCAAGGACGACATCGAAGGCACCTCCCGCGCTGCGGCCCAGGCGTCGAAGTGGGCGCGCCCGATGATGGGCAAGACCGGCACCACCCAGGAGTACAAGTCGGCGGGCTTCCTCGGCGCCACCCCGCAGTACGCCGCGGCGGTCCTGACCTTCAACGACAGCCCCAAACCCCAGGGCATCTGCGACACCGACCCGCCCCGCCTCTGCGGCACCGGCGGCAACATCTACGGCGGCAAGGTGCCCGCCCGCACCTGGTTCCAGACGATGACCCCGCTCCTGGAGGGCCAGCCCGCCCTCCCACTGCCCCCGACCGACCCGCGCTACCTCGACGGCGGCCCGGAGATCCGGGTGCCGGACGTCATCGGCAAGAGCAAGGACGAGGCCACCCAGATCCTGCAGCAGGCCGGCTACCAGGTCGTCGCCAAGGAACGCCCCGACGCCGCCGCCAAGGGCACCGTCGTCAGCCAGTCCCCCCGCGGCGCCGCGCTGACCGGGGAAACCATCACCATCCAGGTCAGCACCGGCTACGTCCCCCCACCGCAGACCTCCGAAGCCCCATCGAACCCCACCGCCCCACCCCCCGGCACCGACCCCGGCGGCGGAGCAGGCACTCCCCCACCCGCCAACGGCGACCCGGGCCAAGGCGGCGGCGACCCCGGCAACACGGGCAACCCCGGCAACGGGGCACCCGCTCCCTAGGTCCGAGCAGTACGTGGGCCCCGCACCCCGGTGGGTGCGGGGCCCACGGCCATTCCCAGGCAAACCGCCTCAAGCCAAGCCGCACGCACCAAGCAAGGACACACCGGCCGAAGCCGCACCAGGCAGGCCGAGCCGGACTGCGCCAAGCGCGCTGACCGAATGAGGCCAGGCCGAACCGAGCCCCACAAGGCAGGCAGAGCCACGCCGAGCCGAGCCAGACAAACCAGCCCGAAAAAACCAAAACCGGCCCGAGCTGGCCGAGCCAAGCGGATAACCCGAACCGGACCAGGCTGAGCCGGGCCAGCCGAGCAGCCGGGCGGACTTGGCTGGACCAAGGCGGCCGAGCCAAGCCGGTCAGGCAGGCCGGGCCCGGGCTGATCGAGGCAAGCCGGGCACGTCGTGCCGGCTGGACCGGGCCGAGCTGATCGGGCTGAGCAGCCCAGGCTGGGCCGTGCTGACCGAGCCGGACTGGGCCGAACCAGGCTGGGACTGGGTGGGCCGAGGCCGCGCTGGGCGCACCCGGGCCAGGCCAGGCCAGGCACGGCGGCCAGGCCAGGCGGGCCGGGCAGGGCAGGGTCGGACTGGCCGAGTCGGGGCCGGGCGCGCTGGGCTGAGCGGGTCGGGTCAGGCGGGCCAAGCCGAGCCGCCGGGTCGGGAGGCTAGGCCGAACCGGACTGACCGAGGCAAGCCAGGCACACCAAGCTGAGCTGGTCGGGTTCGGCAGGCAGGCGGGCCGAGTTGAGCTAGCCGAGCCGGGTCAGACCCGAGCTGCGTTGGCCAGCCAGGCCGGGTCAGGCTGGAGTGAGCGGGCCGACCGTTCGAACCGGGCTGAGCCGTGTGAGCTGCACTGAGCGGGCTGGGTCAGGCGGGCAGCCGGGTCGGGCGGGCAGCCGGGTCGGGCGGGCAGCCGGGCAAGGCTGAACCGGGCCGAGCGGGGTCGAGCCCGGGCGGGTGGCGTTGAGCGGGTGGGCTGGTGCGGCTGGCCGGGCGGAGTCAGGTCGTTGTGGGGGATGAGCCAGGTTGGTGGGGGCGCGATGGGGCGGGGAGCACCGAGATGCGGTTCGCCGGGGGCGGATGCGGTCGGGGGATGTGGTGGTGCGATTGGGCGTTGCGGTGGGGCGGGTGGGGTGGCTCTCCGGAAAGCGCGAGGGCGCCCGGGAAGTTTCCCCGGGCGCCCTCGAGTGGGTGCGTGGTCAGCCCGTCAGGCGGGCCTTCACGGCGGCGGCGACGCGGCCGCCCTCGGCGCGGCCCGCGACCTTGGCGTTCGCGGCCTTCATGACCTGGCCCATCTGGCGGGGGCCGGGGGTCTCGCCGAGTTGGGCGGTGACCTCCTCGACCGCGGTGGCGACCAGGGCGGTCAGCTCCGCGTCGTCGAGTTGCTTGGGGAGGTACTCGTCGAGGACGGCGGCCTCGTCGAGTTCCTGTTGGGCCTGCTCGGCGCGGCCCGCGCCCGCGAAGGCCGTGGAGGCCTCCTTGCGCTTCTTGACCTCGCGGGCCAGGACCTTGAGCACCTCGTCGTCGGTGAGCTGCACGGCCTCGTCGCCCGCGACCTCGGCGGTGGTGATCGCGGCAAGTGCCATGCGCAGGGTCGCGACCCTGGTCTTCTCCCGGCCCTTCATCGCGGCGGTCAGGTCCGCCTGCAACCGGTTCTTCAGCTCAGCCATGCGACGAGCGTAACGGGCCAGGCCAAACGAGTTGTCGGCGCCGACGGCGGCGCACCGTACCCTTTGGGGTGTGAGTGACGTCGTCAGGAACCTCAGCCGGATCGCACTCGGCACCACCGCGGTCGGTGCCGCCACCCTCGCCTACGCCGCGGGCTTCGAGCGCACGCACTGGACGCTGCGCCAGGCCACGCTGCCCGTCCTCGCCGAGGGCGCGCGGCCGCTGCGCGTGCTGCACATCTCCGACCTGCACATGATGCCCGGGCAGAAGTCGAAGCAGCGCTGGGTCGCCGCACTGGACGAGCTCAACCCGGACCTGGTGGTCAACACCGGGGACAACCTCGCGCACAAGCAGGCCGTCCCGGCCGTGGTGCGCGCGCTCGGCCCGCTGCTCAACCGGCCCGGGGTGTTCGTCTTCGGCAGCAACGACTACTACGCGCCCAAGCCGAAGAACCCCGCGCGCTACCTGTTCCCCTCCGACAAGCGCTTCCACGGCATCCCGCTGCCCTGGCGGGACCTCCGCGCCGCCATGCTCGAACACGGCTGGTACGACCTCACCCACACCCGCACCATGTTCACCGTCGACGGCCGCACCATCGCCGCCGCAGGCGTCGACGACCCGCACCTCAAGCGCGACCGCTACGACGAGATCGCGGGCAAGCCCGACCGCCAGGCCACCCTCCGCCTCGGCGTCACCCACTCCCCGGAGCCCCGCGTCCTCGACCGCTTCGCCGAAGACGGCTACGACCTGGTCCTGGCGGGCCACACCCACGGCGGGCAGCTGCGCATCCCCGGGTACGGCGCCATCGTCACCAACTGCCTGCTCGACCGCTCCCGGGCCCGGGGCAGCTCCCGCTGGGGCGCCCACACCTGGCTGCACGTCTCCGCCGGGCTGGGCACCTCGCCCTACGCGCCGGTCCGCTTCGCCTGCCCGCCCGAGGCCAGCCTGCTGACCCTCGTACCCCGCACCACCAGCGCAAACCCCGCCCTCGACGCCACTAGGGGAGCCCGCTTCAACCCCGGTGCGGGCGTCAGGTAAGCTTATCTCGTTCCACCGGGGTGTGGCGCAGCTTGGTAGCGCGCTTCGTTCGGGACGAAGAGGTCGCAGGTTCAAATCCTGTCACCCCGACGGGCGATTGGGCGGTTCCTGTCTGCGGAGAGCGCAGACCGGGATCGCCCTTTCCTCGTCCTGGGGGGCGACCCCCCAGACCCCCACGGTGCGGGCTCCTCACCCGGGCGGGCGCTGGGCATGAATCGGGAAACCAGCACCGGAACGACTTCGCAATGCAAGTTGACAGGCCCAAGCAGTGCACGCTTGGGCCTGTCAATCTTGTGTGGTGCTACCTGAGGTTGAGGGACTTCAGGGCGAAGTGGACTTCGATGAGGGACTGCTTGATGGTTTCGGCTACCACCAGGGAGCCGTGGCCCGCGTCGTAGCGGTACATCTCGTAGGGGATGTCTCGGGTGGCGAGGCGGTCGAGGTAGTTGTCGATTTGGCGGATGGGGCAGCGGGGGTCGTTCTCGCCTGCCAGGACGAGGACCGGGGCCTGGACCTGGTCGACGTAGGTCAGGGGGGAGCACTCGACGTAGCGGTCGTGGACCTCGGTGGGGGAGCCGCCGAAGAGGGCTCGGTCGAAGGCTCGGAGGGGTTCCATCTCGTCTTCGTAGGCGGCGAGGTAGTCGGCGACCGGGACGCCCGCCACGCCTGCTGCCCACAGCTTGGGTTGGGTGCCCAGGGCCAGGAGGGTCAGGTAGCCGCCCCAGGACGCGCCGTTGACCACGCACTTGGCCGGGTCGGCCAGGCCGGATTCGACTGCCCAGGTGTGGACGGCGGCGACGTCCTCCAGTTCCGTGAGGCCGGGGCGGCCCTCGATGGCGTCGCGCCAGGCTGAGCCGTAGCCGGTGGAGCCCCGGTAGTTGACGTGGACGACCGCGAAGCCCGCGTCGAGCCACAGGGCCCGGTAGGCCGAGAAGCGGTCCTCGTCGGCGGCGTGGGGGCCGCCGTGGAGGCTGAAGACGGTGGGGAGGGGGCCGTCCGGGGCGTCGGTGGGGCGGGCGACGAGGGCGTGGACGCGGCCGTTGGCGTACTCGACGAACGCGTCCACCAGCGGGGCCGAAGGTGGGGCCGGGTCGCCGGGTGGGGTGAGCAGGACCCGGTCGGTGCCGTCGGTGAAGAGGGCCCGGACGGCGGTGGGGTGGGCCGCGTTCGACGTGGAGTACTCGACCGTGCCGTCCTTGCGGGTGTGGGCGGCGCCGACGACACCGGGCGGGGTATCCAACGTGGACAGGGTGCCGGTGGTGATCTCGTAGCGGTGCAGCGTGTTGCGGGCCTCGTGGGTGTGCACGATGAGCAGTGCCGCGCCGTCGGTGTACCAGCCCGCGGTGACCTCGCCGGGGAGGTCGAGGGCGATCTCGGTCTCGGTGTCGGTGGCGACGTCCCAGATGAGGAGTTCCTCGCGGCCGTGGCGCTCGTGCAGGACGAGGAGCCGCTGGTCGCCCTCGACGGGGCTGAAGGCGATGCCGTCGAGGCCCTTGCCGGGGCCGTCCCACTTCTCCGCGACCGCGGTGCCGTCGGCGACCGACAGGACGCGCAGGGCGGGGTGGCGGTTGTCGCCGTGCTCGGAGTGGGCGATGGCCAGCAGGGTCTCGTCGAAGGACAGGGCTGCGACGCCGCCGTCGTTCTCGTTGCGGTAGACGACCTCGGCTTCCGCGCCGCCGCGGGCGAGGTAGACGGTGGTGCCGTCGTCGTCGGCGACGCCGACCGCGACGACCTCGTCGCCGAGCTCCAGGCCCGCCGGGTAGCCGGGCTTGGCGCCCGCGACGGCCGGTTCGGCCGCCGCGCCCGCCGGGCGGCCGCCGTAGGGCTCGCGCACCCAGGAGCCGAACTCGTCGCCGTCGGTGTCGTCGAACCACCAGATGTGCTCGCCGTCCGGGCTGACCGTGGCGTGCAGGGTGCCGTTGGGGCGGTCGGTGACCTGGCGGTGGGTGTCGGTGGCCCGGTCCCAGGCGTAGATCTCCCACACGCCGCTGGCGTTGGAGGCGTAGACGGTGCGGTCGGGCGCCTGCCAGGCCCAGTCGGGCAGCGAGACCCTGGCGGCGTGGAAGCGGGCCCGCCAGCGCGCCTCCGCCGCGGCGTCGGTGAACAGGTGGTCCGGGACCTCGGCGCCTGGATGATTCGTCACCTGCCCGATCCTGCCAGGCCGGTAGGCTCGCCGTCGCCCGCCGCCAGGGGCGGGTCGCGGGGTACGGGGGCGGGGGCGGGCATGGCTGAGCAGTGGTCCGGGCAGGTCGGCGCCGGTGGCCAGTACTTCCCCGGGGGCATGGTGAGCCCGCCGCCGAAGCGCCCGACCGGGTTGTGGGTGGGGCTGTCGCTGCTGCTCGTCGTGCTGCTCGGGGCGGTCGCCTGGCTGGTGGTGGCCACCGGCGGCACGCCGCAGCGGCGGGGGGCGCCCGACGACTCGCTGACCAAGGTGGTCACCGCCTCCGACGGCCGCAGCCGGATGACCGTGCCGGAGGGGTGGCGCGAGCTGGCCGCGGAGTACCGCGACGAGCGCGCGGTACTGGCCCAGGGGCAGCTTTTCCAGGAGCGCTACGTCATGGTCGTGCCGTTCGACAAGGCCGACTACGCCGACTTCCCCGACTTCGAGGAGGCCACGGTGAGCGAGCTGGCGAGCGGGGGCGTGCTGAAGGTCGACCAGGGCACACCGATGCGGTTGGGCGGGCGCGCGGCGGTGCGCTACGAGATGAGCGGCTCGATCGACGGCGTGGACGCGCTGTTCTGGCAGACCCTCGTCGAGGGGGACGGGGCGTACTACCAGATCATCGCCTGGACGCTGGAGGACCGCCGGGACGCGGCGGGACCCGCGCTCGACGGGGTCGTCGCCACATTCGAGGAAATCGGCCCCTGATCCACTTTCTCGGGATGATCGGAATGTGAGTGCGGGCCGGTGTGTGGCCGCGGGTGTTCGTGCGGCGGCCGCTCCCGGACCATTTCGAGCTGGACGGCTTGGCCGCCACCGCGCGAATCGAACCGGACCAGGACGCCGGATGCAGCGGAGGCCCGCCCTGCGCAGGCCATCACCATCACCGGGAGACGGAAAGCCCTGGTCGGAGGAGGTGCGGTGGTGTCCCCGGCGTTGGTCGTCCCCCGTCAGCGGCCCGCCACACCCCGTTGTCGGTCGGGGCCGGGAATCGATTGTGGAACGCCGTGGGCGAATGGGTGGTAATACTGCTCCGCAGGTGAGTCGGCCGGGTGGGAAATCGATCAGGCCCCCAGGGGTACCCGTTCAGTCGAACAGATGTGTCATACCCCCGCGATAGAATTCTCCCGGGAGCACGACCCGCCAGGGAGGACCGCATGGGGAACGTTGTTGTCGCCACGTCGTCGTTCGTCGAGTACGCCGCCGCCGGGCGGCGGGGCCGCACCGAGATCGTCGCCGACCAGCACGCCAGGGCCGTCGACGAGGAGCACTACGCGCACGTCTTCTACCGGCCGGTCATCGAGGCCGTCCAGGCCTGTGTCACCGACCCCGACCCGGCGGCCACGCTCGCCGCGGCCGTGGAAAAGGCCGAGCTGAACGGACAGGCCCGGGCGTTCACCGAGGTCGCCGACGGTTTCCTGCGCTGGTGGCGCGGCCGGGGGGCGACCCCGGTTGCGGTGGGGTCGGCGCTGCTGGGCTTCGGCAGCCTGGACCTGTCGGTGAGCCCGCACCTGGCGTTCGAGGACCGCCACGGCGACGAGCACGTGGTGCTGCTGTACCTGAAGGAGGCGCCGCTGCCCCGCGACGCCGCCAACGCCGCGCTGCGGGTGCTCGACCGCTGCATGCCCGAGCTGCGGCCCGGGGCCCGGCCGCTGGTGCTCGACACCCGCCGCGGCCGCGAGCTGCGCCTCTCGCGCAGCGTGAACGTGCCCAAGCTGGACGCCTGGCTCGCCGCCGAGGCGTCGGCCTACCTCACCCACTGGTGCCGCACGGCGTAGCGGCCCCCCGGCGGCTCCCGCTCAGGGGGCCGCCGGGACCTCCTCCGGCGCGGGGTGGCCGACCCGCGCCAGCAGCCACGCGGCCAGGGCGACCAGCAGCCCGCCGAACCCCGCCGCGGCGAAGCCCAGCACCGCGTTCCCGTGGTCGAGCACAAAACCGACCGCGGGTGCGCCCAGGGCGACGCCGAGGGTGAACGCCGAACTCTGCAACCCGGCGGCCTCGCCCGCGGCGGCGGGTGGCGCCAGCCGGGCGACGCCCTCCCCGGTGGCGGCGACGGTCGGGGCGCACACGGCGCAGGCGGGCAGCAGCACCAGCGACAGCAGCCACCACGGTCCACCCGCGACGAACCCGACCGGCAGGGTGAACGCGCTCAGCAGCGCCATCAGGGCCAGTTGCGGCAGCGAGCGCCGGACGAGGCCGTGCACCAGCCCGCCGATGGCCGAGGCCAGCGAGCACCCGGCGACCACCACCCCGGTCCAGTCGAGCTGACCGGTGTCGCGCAGCGCGGCGACCAGGGCGACGTCGATGCCGGACAGCACGAACGTGGCGCCGCCCGCGACGGCGAGCACGCCGACCAGTCGCGGGGTCAGCCACTCCCGGCGCGGCACCCTGGTCGGCGCGCCCGGCCCGGTCTCCGCCTTGACCTTCGGGTCCATCACCGCGAGCGCCCCGCCCGCCAGGAACACCGCGACGCCGAGCAGCGTCGTGGCGGTGGCCGTGGAGAAGCGGGTGGCGAGCAGGACGGCGACCGCGGGGCTCACCATGAACGACAGCTCGGTCGACACCGAGTCCAGCGAGTACCCGGTGCGGCGCAGTTCCGGTGGGGCGACCGCGGCGATGGCTTGGCGCCCGATGGCCATGGCGGGCAGCGCCACGACCCCGCCGACGAACGCCACCGGCAGCAGCGCCTCGTAGGGCAGGAACCGCATGGTCAGCCAGAACGCGGTCTCGCCCAGCGTCACCACGACGAGCATCGGGCGCAGGCCGTAGCGGTCGACGACCCGGCCGACGTAGGGCGAGCCGACCGCCATGCCGACGGTGACCGCGGCGCCGACCAGCCCCGCCTGCCCGTAGCCCCGGTCCAGGCCCACCGCGACGTGCAGCGTGAGCACCATCGTGGTGGCGGCGCCGGGCACCCTGGCGAAGAAGAGCAGGAGCATCAGGGCGGGCATGCCGGGGAGGCCGAGCAACCGGCGGTACTGCTGCATGGGTCGAATGTCGCCGGGCCCGCCGGGGCGGGTCAACCGGATATCGGCGCCGCCCCGGCCGGTGCTCCGCTCGTCGAGCGGGGCACCGACTGGGCATGGCGGGAGATCAGGTGTCCAGGTCGGCGCCCTTGCGGCCGCTGAGCGCGAGGCCGGTGCGCAGCGCGCCGGTCGCCTCCGACAGCGCCTCGCGGAACCGGGTGCCGACGCCGAGGATGTTGATGTAGCCGTGGATGAGGTCGGCCTGCCTGCTCTTGACCACCGGCACGCCCGAGGCGGCGAGCCGGTCGGCGAAGGCCTCGCCCTCGTCGCGCAGCGGGTCGAACCCGGCGGTGGCGACGTAGGCGGGCGGCATCCCGCTGAGGTCCTCGGCGAGCAGCACCGAGAACCTCGGGTCGCCGCGGTGCTCGCGGCCCGGCATGTAGTGGTCCATGAACCAGTCCATGTCGTCGCTGGTCAGGAGGAACCCGTCGGCGAACAGGTCGCGCGAGCGGCGTCGGGTGGTGCCGTCGGCTCCCGGGTAGAACAGCAGTTGGAACGCCGGGACCGGTCCGCCCGCGAGCACCTGCTGGTGGGAGACGACCGCGGCGAGGTTGCCGCCCGCGCTGTCCCCGCCGACGGCGATCAGGTCCGGGTTCACGCCCAGGTCGGCGGCGTTGGCCACCGCGTGGCGGAAGGCGCTCACGGCGTCATCGACCGCGGCCGGGAAGGGGTGTTCCGGGGCCAGCCGGTAGTCGACGGAGAGCACCTTGACGTGCGCGTTGACCGCGATGAACCGGCAGGGGTTGTCGTGGCTGTCCAGCGAGCCGATGACCCAGCCGCCGCCGTGGTAGAAGACCAGCAGGGGTGCGTCGTCGCCCACCCCGGCGGGTTCGTAGAGCCGTGCCGGGACGTCGCCGAGCACCAGGCCGCGCACGGTCACCGGCTCGATCGGCGGGCCACCCACGAGGGCCTGCGACGCATCCAGCTTCCGGCGCGACGTCTTCGGGGTGTCGTGCACCATCCCGGCGCCTGCCAGCCGCTGCAGGGTGATCAGCAGTTGGGCGTCGAGGGCCAGTTCCTGCCCGTCGATCCGGATGGGCTTCCCCGCGATGGCCCGGCGCAGCGGCCTGGGCAGCGCGTACACCAGCCTGGCGCAGAGTGCCTGTGCCCGCAGCGGGACCCGGTTCATCAGCGTTGACATCCAACCTCCTGGTTCAGCCCCCACCCACCACGTTACTCATTGGTAACCAGGGGGGCGAGAGGTCGCCGGGAAAGCACGCGCGAGCGGCCCCCGAGGGGAGGCCGCTCGCGCGTGGGGAGAGCGGGTCAGGCCCGGGCGGCGAGCACCTCGGCGATCTCGTAGGTGTTCAGCGCCGCGCCCTTGCGCAGGTTGTCCCCGCACACGAAGAAGTCCAGCGTGTTCGGGAAGTCCAGCGCCTGGCGCACCCGGCCGACGTAGGTCGGGTCGCCGCCGACCACGTCCGCCGGGGTCGGGAAGACGCCGCCCGCCGGGTCGTCCTGCAGCACCAGCGTCGGCTGCTCGCCGAGGATGCGGTGGGCCTCGGCGACGGTGACCGGGGCGGCGAAGGTGGCGTGGACGGCCAGCGAGTGCGTCGTCACCACCGGCACGCGCACGCAGGTCGCCGAGACGGCCAGGTCGGGGATGCCCAGGATCTTGCGGGCCTCGTTGCGGACCTTGAGCTCCTCGCTGGACCAGCCGTCCTCCTTGAGCGAACCCGCCCACGGCACGACGTTGAAGGCCAGCGGGGCCGGGAACGGCGAGTCCGAAGGGGACAGACCGGCGGCGGCCAGCGCCTCGCGCACGTCACCGGCCCGCTCCCCCACGCCCTTGCCCGCGACCGCGGCGACCTCGGCGTGCAGCCGGTCGATGCCCTCCTGCCCGGCGCCCGAGGCCGCCTGGTAGGACGCGACGACCAACTGGCGCAGCCCGAACGCGCGGTGCAGCGCGCCCAGCGCCGCCATCATCGACAGCGTGGTGCAGTTCGGGTTCGAGATGATCCCGCGCGGGCGGTCGGCCACCTTGTCCGCGTTGACCTCGGGCACGACCAGCGGCACGTCGTCGTCCATCCGGAACGCCCCGGAGTTGTCCACCGCGATCGCGCCGCGCTCGGCGGCGATCGGCGCCCACCGCGCCGACACCTCGTCCGGCACGTCGAACATGGCCACGTCGACGCCGTCGAAGACCTCCGGCGCCAGCGCCTGCACGGTCAGCTCCTCGCCGCGCACCACGATCTTCTTGCCCGCCGACCGGGGTGAGGCGATCAGCCGCACCTCGCCCCACGGCCAGTTCTGCCTGCTGTTCATGATGTCGACCATCACGGTGCCCACGGCGCCGGTGGCGCCCACGAGGGCCAGGACCGGTGCCATCAGCGACCACTCCCGCCGTAGACGATCGCGGCCTCGTCGCCCGCGAGGTCGAACGCCTCGTGGATGGCGCGGACCGCCTCGTCGAGCTGGGTGTCGCGGATGAGCACCGAGATCCGGATCTCCGAGGTGTTGATGATCTCGATGTTCACCCCGACCTCGGCCAGCGCCTCGCAGAACTGGGCGGTGACGCCGGGGTGCGAGCGCATCCCGGCGCCGACCAGCGACACCTTGCCCACGTGGTCGTCGTAGAGGACCTGCGCGAAGCCCAGCTCCTCGCGCACCTTCTCCAGCGCCTCGACCGCGGTCGGGCCGTTGCTCTTGGAGAGGGTGAAGGTGATGTCGGTCTTGCCGGACACGGTGCTGGACACGTTCTGCAGCACCATGTCGATGTCGATCTCGGAGTCGGCCACCGTGCGGAAGATCCGCGCGGCCACGCCCGCGGTGTCGGGCACGCCGACCACGGTCACCTTCGCCTCGGACCGGTCGTGCGCGACGCCGGTGATCATCGCCTGTTCCACGGTCAAGTCCTCCATTGCCCCGGACACCGTGGTGCCGGGCCTGTCGCTGTAAGACGATCGGACATGGATCGGCACCCCGTAGCGGCGCGCGTACTCGACGCAGCGCAGCATGAGCACCTTGGCACCGCTCGCCGCCATCTCCAGCATCTCCTCGTAGGTGACCTGGTCGAGGCGCTTGGCGTCCGGCACGATCCGCGGGTCGGCGGTGTAGACCCCGTCCACGTCGGTGTAGATCTCGCACACGTCGGCGTTGAGCGCGGCGGCGAGCGCGACCGCGGTGGTGTCCGACCCGCCGCGGCCCAGGGTGGTGATGTCCTTGGTGTCCTGGCTGACGCCCTGGAACCCGGCCACCAGCACGATGTAGCCCTCGTCGAGCGCGGCTCGGACCCGGCCGGGCGTCACGTCGATGATGCGCGCCTTGCCGTGCGCCGAGGTGGTGATCACCCCGGCCTGCGAGCCGGAGAACGAGCGCGCCTCGGCGCCGAGCGCGGCGATGGCCATGGCCACCAGCGAGTTGGAGATGCGCTCCCCCGCGGTCAGCAGCATGTCCATCTCCCGCTGCGGCGGGACCGGGTTGACCTGTTTGGCGAGGTCGAGCAACTCGTCGGTCGTGTCCCCCATCGCGGAGCAGACCACCACGACGTCGTTCCCCGCTTTGCGCGTGGCGACGATCCGCTCGGCGACCCGTTTGATCCGGTCGGCGTTCTCCAGCGAGGATCCGCCGTACTTCTGGACGACGAGCGCCACTGCGTGCAACCTCCTCAAGCCGCGAGCGGACGCGGCCGACAGCCCGCGCCGCATGTCTCGGCTGAGCGTACCTGCGCGGACGGCCCAGACCGGTGTTCCAGTGGCCGTCACCACTGCCCGTCGACACGGTCCGTCACCGGGTGGGCTGAACGGCGCGGCGCCGCCCGACCGGCCCGGTATCGTCGCCCACTACGGCGCGGCAGCGCAGGAGGAGTACGGCGACCGAATGGGGAGGGTCGGGGTGTCCGCGACCGACGTGACCAGGTCAGCGCCCGACCGCGCACCGGAGCAGCCGGTCGAGGTCCCGGAGGCGCCGGGGTCGCGCCGCGTGGACTGGGGCAGGCTCGTCCACCTGGTCCTCCCGGCCGTGGTGTACCTCGGCATCCGGCAGGTCAGCCTGCTGATGCTGACCTGGCTGGCCGACCACAAGGGCGTCCGCGCCTCCGACGTGCTGCGCTCCTGGGACGGCGACTGGTTCCTGGCGATCGCCGAGGGCGGCTACTCCGGGGTGCCGACCAAGCTGGTCGACGCCTACGGCAGGCACTCGATGGAGACGCCGCTGGCGTTCTTCCCCGGCTACCCCAAGGTGGTCGGGCTGCTGACCTGGCTGGGCTTCCAGCCGGTGGCCTCCGCGCTGGCGGTGAGCGTGGTCGCGGGCATCGCCTGCGCCTACGCCCTCACCCGACTGGGCGAACTCGTGCGCGGTGGGTCGCGGCGGGTCGGGCTGGTGCTGGTGGCGCTGTTCGCCGGGTCGCCGATGGCGATCTCGCTGTCGATGGCCTACTCGGAGGCGCTGTTCTGCGCCTTCGCCGCCTGGTCGCTGGTGTTCCTGGTGCAGCGGCGCTGGGTGTACGCGGGCCTGTGGTGCGCGCTGGCCGGGCTGGTCCGCACGACCGGGGCGGCGCTGGTGCTGGCCGTGGGGCTCGCCGCGCTGATCGCGGTGGTCGGCCGCAAGCAGGGGTGGCGGCCGTGGGTGGGCGGGTTGCTCGCCCCGATCGGGTTGCTCGGGTACCTCGGCTGGGTGGCGGTGCGGACCGGGGAGTGGAACGGCTGGTTCGCCCTGCAGGAGCGCGGCTGGGACTCGCACTTCGACTGGGGTGCGGCCACCTGGCGGTTCGCCGTGAACCGGCTCGCCGACGGGCGCTCCATCCTGGAGGTCGGCACGGTGGCGCTGATCGCGCTGTCGCTGGTGCTGGTCGGGGTGGCGGTCCGGCACCGGTTGGAGTGGCCGCTGTTCGCCTACGGCGTGGGCGTGCTGGTGATGGACCTGGGCGCGAACGGGATGATGGGCTCCAAGGCGCGGCTGATGATCCCGGCGTTCACCCTGCTCATCCCGGTGGCGGTGGCCCTGGCCAAGCGCCGGACGTCCACCGTGCTGCTGGTGCTCGCCGGGTTCGCCCTGGTCGGTTCCTGGTTCGGCGCCTACGCCCTGACAGCCTGGGGCTATGCCATCTGACCCGCGGCCGTCCGACCCGCACCCCTGCGACCCGCACCCGCTGATCCGCGACCGCTGGAGCCCGCGCGCCCTCGACCCGGCGGGCGTGGTCCCGGCGGCGGCGCTGACCAGGATGCTCACCGCCGCGCGCTGGGCGCCCTCCTACGGCAACACCCAGCCCGCCCGCTACCTCGTCGGTCCACGCGGGACGGACACCTTCGACCGGGTCCTGGCGCTGCTCGACCGGGGGAACCGGGCGTGGGCGGGCAACGCGGGCGCGCTGCTGGTCGGCTGCGCGGAGACCGCCAACGCCAAGGGCGAGGTCCCCTACGCCGAGTACGGGCTCGGGCTGGCGACGGAGAACCTGGTGTTGCAGGCCGTGGCCGAGGGGCTGGTGGCGCACCAGGTGGCCGGGTTCGACCGGGCTGCGGTGGCCGCCGGGTTCGGCCTGCCGGACTCGGTGCGCCCGCTGGTCGTCGTCGCGGTCGGGGTGCTCGGCCCGCCGGAGCTGCTGCCGGAGGACCGGCGGGCTCGGGAAACCGCACCGCGCGTTCGGCTCCCGCTGACAGAAACGGCCTTCACCGGGAGCTGGGGAACGCCGTACGACACGGCGTGAGTTGTTGCCGCGTGATGATTTCCCGGTGATCTTTCGTGGATCCACCATCTGGTCGGGCGACACCCAACCCCGGTATCGTCGTTATCTCGATTGTCGAGCCGTCGGGGTCGACCACCACCGGGGAGGGGCCGGTCTTGTCCGCCACCGAGTTGAGCGAGTCCGTGCGCGACGAGGCGGTCGGGACCCCGCCGCGATTATCGGGACCGGAGGACGCGGACCGGGTCGGGAAGCTCCACCGCGCCGTCCACCTGCTCCTGCCCGCCGTCATCTACCTGGGCATCCAGCAGTTCGCCGTGCTGGTGCTGTCCTGGCTGGCGGGCAACAAGGGCGTCGAGCTGCGCGACGCGCTGAAGTCCTGGGACGGCTGGTGGTTCCTGGCGATCGCCGACGGCGGCTACGGCGGGGTGCCGACGATGATGGTCGACTCGTTCGGCCACCGCGACGAGACCACCCCGCTGGCCTTCTTCCCCGGCTACCCCAAGCTGGTGGGCCTGGTGTCCTCGATCGGCGTCGACACCCTGACCGCGGGCCTGGTGGTCAGCGCCGCGTCCGGGGTGGCCTGCGCGTACGCGCTGGCCAGGATGGGCGAACTGGTGCGCGGCGGCTCCCGCCGGGTCGGGCTGGTCCTGGTCGCGCTGTTCGCGGGCTCACCGATGGCGATCTCGCTGTCGATGGTCTACTCCGAGGCCCTGTTCTGCGCGTTCGCGGCGTGGGCGCTGGTGTTCACCCTGCAGCGGCAGTGGATCCACGCCGGGGTGCTCTGCGCCTGCGCGGGCCTGGTGCGCACGACCGGCGCGGCGCTGGTGGCCGGGATCGGGCTCGCCGTGCTGGTGGCCGTCGTGGCGCGCAAGGACAGCTGGCGGCCGTGGCTGGGCGGGTTGATCGCCCCGCTCGGGCTCTTCGGCTACCTCGGGTACGTCGCCGTGCGGACCGGCGAGCTCAACGGCTGGTTCGCCCTGCAGGAGCGCGGCTGGGACTCGGGCTTCGACTGGGGCGTGGCCACCGCGAACTGGGTGGTGGACCGGTTGTCCGACGGCCGGTCGATCCTCGACTTCGTCGAACTGCTGGTGCTGGCGGCCTCGCTGGTGCTGGCCGCGGTGGCGTTCCGGCGGCGGCTGGAGCTGCCGCTGGTGGTCTACGGGGTGCTGGTGCTGATCATGACGTTCGGCTCGAACGGGACCATGGCGTCGAAGATCCGGCTGATGGTGCCCGCCTTCACCCTGCTGATCCCGGTGGCGATCGGGTTGGCCAAGCGGCGCACGTCCACCGTCCTGCTGACGCTGACCGGCTTCGCCCTCGTGGGCTCGTGGTTCGGCGCCTACGCGCTCACGCTGTGGGGGTACGCGATCTAGCCGAGGCGGCGGATGAGCCGGACGACCACCGAGGTCACCACGAGCCAGAACACCGCCGCCAGGCCGTAGTTGACCAGCAGCCCCAGCTTGGCGTCCTCCGGGGTGAACAGCGTCTTGAAAGCCAGCGACAGCGGTTCGGCCAGGCCGCGCACGAAGCTCGCGATGGGGTTGTCCGGGTTGGCGTTGCCCATCACCAGCACCACGTGCAGCACGAGCACGAGCGCGATCAGCCTGCCGACCCACCCGGCGATCGCGGCGAGGAGACCTACCGCCTTGGCCCGCACCACAGCGGGCCCCCGACGGCGGGTCTCCTCACCGGTCTTCTCGGCGCGCTCAGCCATGAGCGCAGTCTGGCACGTGGACCCGCGACCCGCCGCGACCCGGTCGACGCGGCGCGCGGACCGGTCAGCGGAGCACGCGGGCGAGCAGACCGGCCACGACGAGCCAGAAGACCGCGGCCAAGCCGTAGTTCACGATCACGTTGGCGGTGTAGTTCTCGATGGGGAACAGCCCGGGGAAGAACAGGGCCAGGGGTTCGGCGATGGAGCTCATGAAGCGGACGAACGCGTTCGCCGTGTTCGCCCCGAGGACGATCAGGAGGATGTAGACGACCTCGATGATCGCGAACAGTGCGCCGATCCCGGACACGATGCGGGCGGCGCTCCCACGGGTGCTGGTGCCGTGCCATCTGCGAGTAGCCATGTCCGGAAGATTCCCGAAACTGACCGGTCTCTAACTGCTCCGATCAGCCCAATGCGGACGGTCGCCCACCATGTGGACGGGTGGGTTGCCCGAAACCGGTGGTGCCTCGCTAGGGTGTGGGTGTGGCGCGTGCTCTCCTGCTTCTCCGCCGCGACGGGGTCTGACCCAGACCGGCTCCCCGTCGCGGAGGTCGGCGTTTCCGCCGGTCGCTCGACGACCCGTAAGCAGGAGACCCCCATCATGAGCAGTGTTCCCGAGAACATCGGCAACGCCCCCAGCCGCCTGCGCACCCCCGCGCGACCGGCACCGGACACCCAGCCCGCGTGGAACCCGCAGCGCGGCAGCTCGATGCCCTTCCACCGCTACCGCCCGTTCCCCGAGCTGGTCGAGAAGGTCGACGTACCCGACCGCACCTGGCCGACCAAGCGCATCGAGCGCGCCCCGATGTGGTGCGCGGTCGACCTGCGCGACGGCAACCAGGCGCTGATCGACCCGATGTCCCCGGCCCGCAAGCGGCGCATGTTCGACCTGCTGGTGCGCATGGGCTACAAGGAGATCGAGGTCGGCTTCCCGGCCGCCAGCCAGACCGACTTCGACTTCGTCCGGGAGATCATCACCGAGGGCGCCATCCCGGCGGACGTGCGCATCCAGGTGCTGACCCAGGCCCGCCCGGAGCTGATCGAGCGCACCTACGAGGCGCTGGAGGGCGTGCACAGCGCGATCGTGCACCTCTACAACTCGACGTCGATCCTGCAGCGCAAGGTCGTGTTCCGCTCCGACCGCGCGGGCATCAAGAAGATCGCCACCGACGGCGCCGAGTGCGTGCTGGCCTTCGCCGAGAAGTACCCGGACACCGACTTCCGCTTCGAGTACTCCCCCGAGTCCTACACCGGCACCGAGCTGTCCTACGCCGCCGAGGTGTGCAACGCGGTGGCCGCGGTGTGGCAGCCGACCCCGGACCGCCCGATGGTCGTCAACCTGCCCGCCACCGTGGAGATGGCCACCCCGAACGTCTACGCCGACTCCATCGAGTGGATGCACCGGAACCTGGACAACCGGGACTCGCTGGTCCTGAGCCTGCACCCGCACAACGACCGCGGCACCGGCGTCGCCGCGGCCGAGCTGGGCTACCTGGCCGGGGCGGACCGCATCGAAGGCTGCCTGTTCGGCAACGGTGAGCGCACCGGCAACGTCGACCTGGTCACCCTGGGGATGAACCTGTTCAGCCAGGGCATCGACCCGCAGATCGACTTCTCCGACATCGACGAGATCCGCCGCACGGTCGAGTACTGCAACCAGCTGCCGGTCGCCGAGCGCCACCCGTGGGGCGGCGACCTGGTCTTCACCGCGTTCTCCGGCAGCCACCAGGACGCGATCAACAAGGGCTTCGACGCCCTGCGCGCCGACGCCGAGGCGGCGGGCACCCCGGTCGAGGACCACCCGTGGGAGGTCCCGTACCTGCCGATCGACCCGAAGGACGTGGGCCGCTCGTACGAGGCGGTCATCCGGGTCAACTCGCAGTCCGGCAAGGGCGGCGTCGCGTACGTGATGAAGACCGAGCACCAGCTCAAGCTGCCGCGCCGCCTGCAGATCGAGTTCTCCCAGGTCATCCAGGCGGTGACGGACTCCGAGGGCGGCGAGGTCGGCCCCAAGGAGATGTGGGACGTCTTCGCCACCGAGTACCTGGACCGCGTCAGCCCGCTGCGCCTGCGCCGCCACCGGATCTCGGGCAACGAGGACGGCACCAACGAGATCCACGCGACGGTCGACGTCGAGGGCGACTCCCACGACGTCACCGGCAGCGGCAACGGCCCCATCGCCGCCTTCGTCGACGCCCTGGCCACGGTCGGCTACGACGTCCGCGTCCTGGACTACTCCGAGCACGCCCTCACCGCGGGCGACGACGCCCGCGCGGCGGCCTACGTCGAGTGCGCCATCGGCGACCGGGTCCTGTTCGGGGTGGCCGTGGACAGCTCGATCGTCTCCGCCTCGCTGCGGGCCGTCGTGTCCGCGGTGAACCGCGCCTTCCGCTGATCCGCCGACCGGCCCCCGGGCAGTGCCCGGGGGCCGGTGGGGCAGGCGATGCGAGACCGCCGTTCGTTGATCAACTGGCCAAGCGCTCGACCTGGCTCATCCGCAGTTCCAGGCGGGAGGATTGAACACTCCCGGAGATTTCGCGGGCTTGCTCCAGCGTCAGACGTGCTTCATCGAGCTCTCCCGCATTGGCCTGCGATTCGGCCAACCAGGTCATGTACAGCGCCTTTTCTCGCACCCGATCGGATGAATAAGTCTCGATCGCGTCGAGGAGAAGCGGCTTGGCCGCAGAAGGTTGACCCAGTTCGATCAGACATCGTCCAGCCATGACATCGATTTCGTGTCGGTTCAGCCAGTAGACCCACTCCGGCTCGTCATCGTTGTGGGATCGACGTTCCCACTCCTCATCCACCAGCCCCAAGGTTCGCACTGCCGAAGTCTTGTCACGGGCACGCGCGTAGGACCACGCCAACCTCTCCCGCAAGAGCGTCTTGACAGCCGGAACGGCTTTCGTAGCGCCAGCCACGGCACTTTGCGCGAGAAGCACGGCATCAGCCGGATCTCCCACATTGGCCATCTGATAGGCCAGACTGGAAAAGAGTTGGCCGACCAAAACCTGGTCGTCGGCTTCGCGAGCCGCCGCCACACCCGTCAAATAGGTCGCTTGAGCCTCTGAGTACCGACCGGCATCACTGGCGACCCAGCCGGCCAACTGCGCCAGTTCACCGATAGCCACCAACAGCCTGCGTCCGTTTACCTCATCGAAACTGGCTTCTTTGGCGAGCATCTGAATTTCTTCGAATTCCCGTTGGACCACAGGGAGGAGGTCACGCCCGCCGACAAAGTCATCCAAGTGTCTGAGTTCTACGACACGATTCTCCAATGTGTCGGTCAAAGACGATCCGATGCGACGGCCGGATCTGAGGTGTTCACGCACGGGCGTTTCCCGGACAAGCCATTCGTGAGCCATACGCAGAGGATCGAACGGGTTCCCGTAAAGGGTGTCGATTGAAAGCCCGAGAGCCCGCGAATAAGCGATCACGTGTTCGCTTTGGACTGCTCGTCGCCCCGTTTCGATGTGTCCGAGGGTTGATTTGCTGAAGTGGGTCAGCCGCGACATGCCCTCCAGGCTCAGCCCCGCTGCCACACGCGCCGCCCGGAGTGTCGCACCCAGGTCGCTCACGCTGCAACTCCCTCCGCCGTAGACGTGTGTAGACGTCTGGGTCGTTCCCATTCGCGTGCCGAACCCTGAGAGTACCTGTGAGTGACGGGTCCAGCGCCCAGCGTAGAGGGAGATCAGGGGGTGAGCCGGTGAAGACGACCACCGCCATGGGCATATCGGTCACTTCCAGTGGTGATATCGGGACTCGGGCTTGTTCGCGCGTGTTCGAGGGCGGTTACACGTTCCGGTTGGCCAAAGGGGATACCGGGATCGCGGTGTTCGTGGGGACGTGCGTGGAGCAACGGCGTTTCCTGGTCATCCGCGAGACGAAGTTTCCCGCCCCACCGGTGGAGGGTCCGCAACAACCGCTCTGCGTGCTCCCGAAGCCCCTTGCCCTGGACTGGAGTGACCACACGGGGCTGCGGGCCTACGCCCGGAGGTGTCTGGAGCGGGTGCGTGACCGGCACCGTGGTTCGGAGAACAGGTAGATCGGTATGCCAGCAGTGGGGATCATGGGTACACAAGAGGGATTCAGCCGCGCGCGCCACGACATCCGGGCGAAGACCGCCCGGTCGTTGCTGTTGTCGTCGGAGTTGGACGCGGTCCGGGTGCGGCACGGTGTGACCACCCGGGCTTTGGCGGAGGCCATGGACATGTCACCGGCGATGGTGAACCGCATGATGACGGGCCGCCGGGTCCCGGGCCCGGTGGAAATCGGGGGGTTGTGCGCCGTTCTGGATGTTCCGCCCGACCGTCGTCCGTACCTCTACGGCTTGGCGCGGGAGAGCGAGAAGAAGGACTGGTTGATCCACGCAACTCCGTCGGATTCCGATCCCAACGGCACCGTTCGCGCGCTGTGGTCCTTGGCGGACGCGGTGGACACCTACGGTGTGACCGGTGGACCGCGTGTCTTGGGCAATGCTCGCGTCTCGCCCGAGGCTGTGCAGGCCAGACACGCGGAGGACGTCGTGTGGACGCATTACGTGCCGAATCGCGCCTTGGACGGGTCGGGGGGAGAACTCGACTCGCAGACGAAACGCTTGGTCCGACTGGCGCGGCTCGGTGGGGTGCGGATCATCCCGGATGGTGTCGCACCACCGTTTCGACACCCTGTTCAGGTGCTCCGCTTCCGCCACTTCGCACCGGTGGTGGTCCTGGATCTCGACTACACCGTCGTCATCCTGGAGAACGAGCACGCCGAGCACTACGTCGCTCCACTGCGCGTGGCCATGGGCTCGGCGTTGTCGGCAGGGGTGTCGCGGGAGCTTGTCGTCCGGTTGTGGGGTGGTGGCGCGTGAACCTGCAACCGTTGCGGGTGGCGCTGGAGGCCAGTCCGGGGTGGGCGATCACCGACGTGGACGGGAACATCGACGCGCGGCGCCGTGGCGGTCGGATGCTGGACGGCTTGGTCGCCTGGGCGGGCGACGGGGTGGACCACGTGTTCGCGGCGCGCTTCGACTCACTGGAGAGACAGGCTTGGGTGAGGTTGCACCCGAGGCCGGTGGCAGCGCTGCGCGAACTCGACTCGCACCCCGCCGAGCTGCCCCAGCCCTGGTTGCACCTGACCGAAACCGAGTTCATCGCCGTGATCGCACTGATGGAGGAGCGGATCGGGAACTGACCACTCCGCCTCAGCACACCGACCCGGCTACCGGTGGTGGTCCCGGCTGAGGAACTGGCGCCAGCCGGTCGCCGTCCACGTCGCCACGAGCAGGACCTGGGCGACGACGATCAGCAGCCACAGGTTGCCGGTGGCCAGGATCGTGAGGACCAGGCCGAGCAGGACCACCGCGCAGACCCACCGGACGGCGAGCACCCCGACTTCTCCGCCGTCCCGCGCGGGTGGGCGCGGGTCGCCGATCGCCCCCGATTCGCGCAGACGCGCGATCTCCAACGGTTCCTCGCCCCACTCACCGGACCCCCGCCTGCCAGCCACCAGTGCGCCCCCTCACCTCGACCAACTGCCCCGAGCGTAGCGCGTACCACCGACAAAAAGGGCCCTGACGTGCACGAAGGCCCCGCCCGGAACCGGGTGGGGCCTTCGCGTGCGGTCGGCTAGCCCGCGGCGCCGGTCGGGTCGACCGTCAGCTCGTCGGTGTTCTCCGGGAAGTGGCAGGCGGCCCGGTGGCCGGGGGCCAGCTCCGCCAGCGGCGGCTGCACCGTCTTGCAGATCTCCTGCGCCTTCCAGCACCGGGTGTGGAACCGGCACCCCGACGGCGGGTTGATCGGGCTGGGCACGTCGCCCTGCAGGCGGATGCGTTCCCGGTTGTTCTTGCGGTTGGTGTCCGGGATGGGGACCGCCGACAGCAGCGCCACCGTGTACGGGTGCATGGGCCGCTCGTAGAGCGCGGTCCGGTCGGCGATCTCCATGATCTGGCCCAGGTACATGACCGCGACCCGGTCGGACACGTGCCGCACCACCGACAGGTCGTGCGCGATCATCACGTAGGTCAGGTCGAACTCGTCCTGCAGGTCCTCCAGCAGGTTCACCACCTGCGCCTGGATGGACACGTCCAGCGCCGACACCGGTTCGTCCGCGACGATCAGCTTCGGCCGCAGCGCCAGGGTGCGGGCGATCCCGATGCGCTGGCGCTGGCCGCCGGAGAACTCGTGCGGGTAGCGGTTGTAGTGCTCCGGGTTGAGGCCCACCAGCTCCAGGAGGTCCTGCACGGCCTTCTTGACGCCGCCGGGCGGGTCGACCTTCTGCAACCGGTACGGGGCGCCGACGATCGTGCCGACGGTGTGCCGGGGGTTCAGCGACGAGTACGGGTCCTGGAAGATCATCTGGATGTCACGGCGCATCGGGCGCATGTCCGACATGGACAGGTGCGTGATGTCGCGGCCCTCCAGGGTGACCTTGCCGCCGGTGGGTTCCAGCAGGCGGGTCAGCAGGCGGCCGGTGGTGGTCTTGCCGCAGCCGGACTCGCCGACGATCGACAGGGTCTCCCCGCGCTTGACCGAGAACGTCAGCCCGTCCACGGCCTGCACCGCGCCGACCTTGCGGCGCAGCAGGCCGCGGCGGATCGGGAAGTGCATCTGCAGGTCCTCGGCGACCAGGAGGTCGTCCCGGTCCACCGCCGTTCCGTTGGCAGGAGAAGTCAGGGAAGTCAGGGAAGTCACAGCGTCCTCGTTCACAGCTTCGGCCTGATCTCGTTCTCCCAGATGCGTGTCCGCTCCTCGCCCGACAGGTGGCAGGCGATGAAGTGGCCGCCGCCGACGTCGCGGAACTCCGGGCGCTCGGTGGTGCTGAGGTCGCCGTTGAGCGCGTCGTAGGCGCACCGGGGGTTGAACGGGCAGCCGCGCGGCACGTTGATCAGGCTGGGCGGGGAGCCCGCGATCGGTTGCAGGCGCTCGGTGCGCTCGCGGTCGAGGCGGGGCATGGAACCGAGCAGGCCCCAGGTGTAGGGGTGCTGCGGGTTGGTGAAGATGTCCTCGGCGGTGCTGTACTCCACCGCCCGGCCCGCGTACATGACCATGATGTCGTCGGCCAGCTCGGCGACCACCCCGAGGTCGTGGGTGATGATCACGACGGCGGAGTTGAACTCGGCCTGCAGGTCCCGGATCAGGTCCAGGATCTGCGCCTGCACGGTCACGTCGAGCGCGGTGGTCGGCTCGTCGGCGATGAGCAGCTCGGGGTCGCAGGACAGCGCCATGGCGATCATCGCGCGCTGGCGCATCCCGCCGGAGAACTGGTGCGGGTAGTCGTCCACCCGCGACTTCGGGTTCGGGATGCCGACCCGCTCCAGCAGGTCGATGGCGTGCTTGCGGGCCACCTGCTTGGTGACCTTGTTGTGCACCCGGTACGCCTCGACGATCTGGCTGCCCACCGTGTAGAACGGGTGCATCGCCGACAGCGGGTCCTGGAAGATCATCGCCATTCGCTTGCCGCGCAACCGGCGCACGGCGTCGGGGTCCATGCCCACCAGGTCCTGCCCGTCGAGCAGGATCTCGCCGGTGATGTCCGCGGTGCCCCGCTTGTGCAGCCCCATCACCGACAGGCTGGTGACGCTCTTGCCGGAGCCGGACTCGCCGACGATGCCCAGGGTCTTGCCGCGGTGGACGCTGAACGACAGGTCGTCGACGGACTTGACCACGCCGTCGTCGGTGGGGAAGTGCACGCGCAGGTTGCGGACTTCCAGGAACGGGTTCTCTGCTCCCGTGCTGCTGCTCATGCGGTGCGCACCCTCGGGTCGACGACGGCGTAGAGGAGGTCGACGACCAGGTTGGCCAGCACGATGAAGAACGCGGCCATGATCGTCACCCCCATCACCTTGGGCAGGTCGTAGTTCTTGATCGCGTCGATGGCGTACTGGCCGAGTCCCTTGAGCGAGAACGCCGACTCGGTCAGCACGGCGCCGCCGAGCAGCAGGCCGATGTCCAGGCCGAAGATGGTCAGGATCGGGGTGAGCGCGCCGCGCAGGCCGTGCTTGACCACGACCTTGCGCTCGACCAGGCCCTTGGCGCGGGCCGTGCGGATGAAGTCCTCGTTCATCGTCTCCAGCATCCCGGCCCGGGTGAGCCGGGCGTACTGGGCGGAGAACTGGAAGGCGAGGGTGATCCACGGCAGCAGCAGCGCGTACGCCCAGTCGCCGATGTTCTCGGTGATCGGGGTGTAGGACCCGCCTGGTGCGGTCCAGCCGAGCTGGTAGCTGAAGAAGGCCAGCGAGATCAGGCCGGTGAAGAAGATCGGCAGCGAGACACCGGCGAGGGCGACGCCCATCGACATGCGGTCGAGAACCGATCCCTTGCGCAGCGCGGAGAGCGTGCCAACGGAGATGCCCGCGAGCAGCCACAGGATCGCCGCGCCGCTGGCCAGCGACAGGGTGACCGGGAGCCGGTCGAGCAGGTCCGGCAGCACCGGCTGGTTGGTGCGGAACGAGTAGCCCAGGCACGGGGCCGGGCAGTAGTCCACGGCCGGGCCGTAGTCGTAGTAGGCGCCGACGAAGATGCCCTTCAGCCAGTTGCCGTACTGCACCGCGATCGGGTCGTAGAAGCCGAGCCGCTCGGCGGTGAGCCGGACGGTCTCGGCGGTGGCCGCGCGACCGACGTAGCGCGACGCCAGGGTTTCCGGGGTGCCGCCACCGAGCTTCGGGATCACGAAGAAGATGGCGAACGTGATCATGCTGACGATGAACAGCAGCACGACCGCGGCGAACAGCCGCCTGATGATGTATGTGATCACAGTGGCCGGCACCGGCGGTGGGCCCGGGAGGTCGTCCCGGGCCCACCGCCTGCTGCCTTCACCTGCCTAACGTCGCTTCGACCGTCGGTGGGCTAGCTGGCGCCGAGGGCCAGGTAGTCGTACATGCCGAACGCCTCCGAGACGAAGACGTTCGTCAGGCCCTTGCCGCGGATGAGCAGGCTCTTCGCGTACACACCCGGCAGGATCACGGCCTCTTCCATGACCCGCTTGTCGATGTCGCCCCACATCGCCTCGCGCTTGGTCGCGTCGGTCTCGGCGATGGCCGCGTCGAGCATCGTGTCGACCTCGGGGATGCGCACGGAGGTGTTCGACGAGCCGCCGCCCTCCCGGATGACCCGGCTGTCGACGATCTGCGACAGGAAGCCGAAGCCGTCGTTCCAGTCCGCGCCCCAGCCGTTGATGACCAGGCCGAGGTTGTTGGCCTTGACGTACGGCGGGTTGCCTGCGAACTGGGAGAAGTAGTCGCCCTGCGGGAAGGCGCGGAGGGTCAGCTTGATGCCGACGCGGGCGAGCGACTGCTGCAGCGACTCGGCGGCGGCCTTCTCCTTGGGGCGCTCGGCCCGGTAGGAGATGTTCGTCTCGAAGCCGTTGGGCTGGCCGCAGGCGGCCAGCGCCTCCTTGGCCTTGTTCACGTCGCCCTTGCCGTCGGCGCCGGCCGGGTACAGGTCGAACTTCTCCTGGCCGGGGATCAGCGGCGGCATGATGGTGGTGGCGATCTCGCCGCCGGAGAACGGGCCGCCGTACGCGGTCTGGTAGCTGGTCTTGTCCGTGGCGTACTCGACCGCCTTGCGGCAGTCGATGTTGTCCAGCGGGGCGACCGTCGGGTTGATCGAGGTGTACCACAGGCGCGCGATCGTCGGGTTGTCCGCGTTCGCCTTGAGGCTCGGGTCGCCGAGGACGCGGCTCAGCGACGCGGGCTGCACGCCGGTGCCCGCGATGTCGATGTGCAGGTCGCCGTTGATCAGCCGGTTGTCGATGTCGTCGGCGTTGACGTTCATCTCGACCTCGTAGCCGTCCGGCAGCGCCTTGCGGTTCGGGTCGGTGGCCGGGTCCCACTGGTCGTTGCGGACCAGGTTGAACTTCTTGTCGATCTCGTTCTTGTCGAACTTGTACGGGCCCGTGGAGACCACGTGCTCCTTGTACTTGGCGCCGGTGTCCTTGGCCTTGGGCACCGGGGCGGTCTGCGGGAGCTGCGCCATGTAGTCGAAGCCGCCGAAGGGCGCCTTGAGGTGGAAGACGATGGTCTGGTCGTCCGGCGTGGTGATGGCCGAACTGGTGTCCATGTCCGGGGTCTTGTACGGACCCTTGTAGCCCTCGGGCAGGTTGAGGAAGCCCTCGAAGTAGGCGGGGCCGTTCGGGAAGGTCTCCTTGTCGGTGGACCGCAGGACCGCGTACGCGACGTCCTTGGCGGTCACCGGGGTGCCGTCCTCGTACTTGATGCCGGTGCGCAGCTTGTAGGTCCAGGTCTTGCCGCCGTCGCTGGGCTCACCGAGCTTCTCGGCGAGGTCCGGGACCAGCTCGTTGGACGCGCTGCCGGGGGCGGGCTTGAACATCACCAGCGACCGGCCGTAGAGCCGCAAGAAGTTCCACGAGTAGCCGTAGTAGGTCTCGCCGGGGTCCAGGGAGTCCCAGGTGCCCGCGTTGGCGATCTTGATGACCCCACCCTTCTTGTCAGAGGGGTTGAGGGATTTGTCGAGGGCGGCGTTGAAGCCGGACTCCCCCGAACCGCTGTTGCCACCGGTACTGCCGCCGCAGGCGGACAGTGCCATGGCAACAGCAGCGCCCGCGGCGACCGCGGTGACCAAGCGCTTGCTGTTCATCGTGCTGTTGCACCCTTCCTTCCAGGACACCGGTACTGCCATCACCTATCGGGCACGCGGGTCGAGCGCGTCGCGCAGGCCGTCGCCGAACAGGTTGAACGCGAGCACGGTCACGAAGATCGCCAGACCGGGCCAGAGCATGAAGTGCGGGATCGTGTAGTACGCCGCGGCTTCCGACAGCATCCCGCCCCAGGTCGCGGTGGGGGCGTTGATCCCGACACCGAGGAACGACAGCGCCGATTCGAACAGGATGTTCGTCGGGATCAGCAGCGTCGCGTAGACGAGGATGGGCGCCACCAGGTTGGGCAGCAGTTCCCGGAAGAGGATGTACGGGCCGCGCGCGCCCAGGCTGCGCGCCGCGTCGACGAACTCGCGTTCGCGCAGCGACAGCGTCTGGCCGCGCACGATCCGGCCCGCGTAGGGCCAGTTGAAGAAGCCGATCACGAAGATCAGCAGCGCGATTCGCAGCGCCTCGCCGCGCAGCCCGAACAGCTCGTCCGGCAGCACGCCGACCATGGCGATGGCGAAGACCAGCAGCGGGAACGCCAGGAAGACGTCCATCGCCCGGCTGATCAGGGTGTCGACCCAGCCGCCGAAGTACCCGGCGGTGACGCCGAGGACGGTGCCGATGAAGACCGAGAGCAGCGTGGCCAGGAACGCGATGAGCAGCGAGATCCAGGCGCCGGAGAAGACCCGGGCGGCGATGTCGCGGCCGTTCTTGGGCTCCACGCCGAAGATGTGGTCGGCGCTCATGCCGCCGAAGGCGCCCTTGGGGGCGAGCGTGCCGAACTCGGTGTCGACCAGGTCCTCGTGGAACGTGTTGGGGTGCACCACGTCGAAGACCCGGTCGAGCAGCAGCCCGGCGACGGCCATCAGCACCAGCAGGACCACGAACACGCCCGCGGCCACCGCGACCTTGTCGCGCTTGAGCCGCAGCCAGGCGATCTGGCCGAGCGAGCGGCCCTGGATCGCCTTGGCGGGCATGCCCGCGAGTGCGGCCTCCGGGTCGGCCTCGGCGGCCGAGCCGGAGACGTCGGGCGGTGCCGTCATGCCGTGAACCGCCCTGGCGCCTGCGCGTGCGGTCGCGGTCCGCCGGGTGTGGCGGTCGTCCGACCGGCTCGCGCGGATCGCTGGTAAGCCATCCCGCACTCCTCGTCTCCGCGGCGGTCCGTCTTCCGGAGCGCGCCGTGTGGTGGCCGACCATAGCTGTTTTGGTGGAGAACTCTTAACTACGGGAGGTCACGATCCGAACAACTGACATACACAGAATCACCGTTGCGCAACTGTTTTGACACTGTCAGTCACTTTTAGGGAAAATTTGTTCGCTGAGCGGACACCGTAGATACGCTGTTCGGTCAGCTCTGAACACGAGTGGACGCACGGTCACTGGTGCCGTCCACAGCGAACCACCCCGCCTCGAAGAGCTGCCACCGGCGGAACAGGGGTTCACTGGGGTGCCCGTCGCGAGCCACCGCGCGCGCCAGCCGGACCGCGGGATCGGGCACCTCGCACCAGAAGAGGTGCGACAGCAGGGGCGCCACCGAGCGCCTGCCGGAGGAAACGCCCTCGACGACCAGCACCTCGGGGAGTTCGACGTGGGCCGTTCCGCCCAACCGGGGTTCGCCGGTGGACCAGTCCATTCGGCGGTAAGCACCCGGGAGGCCCTGCGCCAAGCGGTCCAGCACCCCGCGGGCCAGCCGCGGCCACCAGCCGACCGGGTCGTCCCAGGTGGCGAAGTCGTCGGTCGGCACCAGCGCGACGCGCGCCCCGCGCCCGCGCAGCGCGGCCACCAGGTCCCCCGAAAAGGTGGTCTTGCCGGACCCGGACGGGCCGTCGACGGCCACCAGCCGCACCGCGCCCAGCCGGGGCGCGGCGGCCAGCACCGCCGCGGCCGACTCCAGCGCGGCCGACTCCAGCGGGGTCGGGCTCACCGCGCCGGGCTCACACCGTGCGGCGACCGGAGAGGGCTCGGCCCAGCGTCAGCTCGTCGGCGAACTCCAGGTCGCCGCCCATCGGCAGGCCGGAGGCCAGCCGGGTCACGGTGAGCCCGGGGAAGTCGCGCAGCATCCGCACCAGGTAGGTGGCGGTGGCCTCGCCCTCGGTGTTCGGGTCCATCGCCAGGATCACCTCGGTGATCTCCTGCGATCCGATCCGCGATAGCAATTGCCGGATGCGCAGCTGCTCGGGCCCGATGCCGGACAACGGGTCGAGCGCGCCGCCGAGCACGTGATAGCGGCCCTTGAACTCGCGGGTGCGCTCGATGGCCAGGACGTCCTTGGGTTCCTCGACCACGCACACCGCGGACGGGTCGCGCCGGGCGTCCCGGCAGATGCGGCAGGTGGTCTCCTCGGAGACGTTGCCGCAGACGTCGCAGAAGACCACGCCCTCCTTGACCTTCTGCAGGGCCTCCTGCAACCGGGTCACGTCGGCGGGTTCGGCGCCGAGCAGGTGGAACGCGATCCGCTGGGCGCTCTTGGGCCCGACACCGGGCAACCTGCCCAGCTCGTCGATCAGGTCCTGTACCGGGCCCTCGTACACCCAGCCCTCACATGCCGGGCAGGCCGAGGCCGCCCAGTCCGAGACCGCTGGTCAGCTCGGCGCGCTTGGCGTCGGCGTGCTCCTGCACCTGCCCGGACGCGTCGCGGACCGCGGCGACGATGAGGTCGGCCAGCAGCTCGGCCTCCTCGGGGTCGACCACCTCGGGCTTGAGCACGAGGGCCTTCAGCTCGCCGGACCCGGCGACCGTGGCCACCACGGCCCCGCCGCCGGAGGTGCCGGTGAACTCGGCCTCCTCGATCTCGCGCTGGGTGGTCTCGGCCTGCTCCTGGAGCTTGCCGAGCTGCGCGAGCATGGCCTGCATGTCGGGTGCGCCGCCTCCGGGAAACACCGGGGCCCCTCTCGTCGGGGATCGTGGTCGCCCCCAGTCTAGGCGGACCCCCCGCGTGGCATGGTGGGCGGCGTGCTGCGTCGACCCCCGCTGCGAAGCGTCGCCCTGACCTGCTCCGTCGTCCTGGCCACCGCGGCCTGCGGCGGCGCCCCCGCGGCCCCCGCGGCGACCAGCGCGGCGCCGACCACGACGACCGCGGTCGGCTCCACCCCGCCCACCACGACCACCCCACCGCCGAGCCCGACACCGACGACGACCACCCCGCCCGCCGCGCCGACGACCACCACCGAGCCGGTCGTGCCCGCCGGTCGCGTGGTCGTCCTGGACCCCGGGCACAACGGTGGCAACGCGGCGCACCCCAAGGAGATCAACAAGCCGGTCCCGGCCGGGCGCGGCCAGGTCAAGGCGTGCAACACCACGGGGACGGCCACCAACGCCGGCTACCCGGAGCACGCCTTCACCTGGGACCTCGCCCAGCGCGTCCGCGCCCTGCTCACCGCCCGGGGCGTCCGGGTCGTCCTGACCCGCCCCGACGACACCGGGGTCGGCCCCTGCGTCGACCGCCGCGCCGCCATCGGCAACGAGGCCGACGCCGCCGCGGTCGTGTCCCTGCACGCCGACGGCTCGACCGCCGCGGGCGCCCACGGCTTCCACATCGCCCACTCGTCCCCGCCGCTCAACGCCGCGCAGGGCGGGCCGTCGCTGGAACTGGCGGGCGACCTGCGGGACGCGCTGGTCGGCGCGGGCTTCCCCACCTCCACCTACACCGGCACCGCCGGACTGTCCCCTCGGAACGATCTGGCCGGGCTCAACCTGGCCACCCGCCCCAGTGCCCTGGTGGAGTGCGGCAACATGCGCGACGCGGCCGAGGCGGCCACCCTGTCGAGCCCGGACGGGCGGCAGCGCTACGCCGAAGGGATAGCAAACGGCATCCTCGGATTCCTCGGCTGAGCACCCTGTGACAGGCTTGGATCATGTCCGGGATGCGGGTGCTCGACGTCGACGAGCGGGGACGGTTGCTCACCGCGGCAACCGAAGGAGACCAGTCGCGGCTGGTCGAGACCGACGCCAAGGGGAACAGCCGCGAACTCGCCGTGGTGGGTGACCTCACCCTGGCCAGGTACCTCCCGGAAGAGCGCACGGTGGTCGTCCAGCACGGAACGCCCGCGCGCCTGTCCCTCCTGCGCGCCAACGGGAAGATGGCCCCCCTGCTGGGCTCACCGGACCACGACACCGAGCTGCTGGGCGTGCTCCCCGGCCGGATCGTCTACCGCGCCAACCGGCGCCACCGCCTGCTCTACACGGTGGTCATCAGGAACGTCCTGGTCGGCGAGGAGCAGGCGGTCTACGACCGGGGCGGTTCGGTCCTGGAGGCCGCGGTCAGCGCGAACAGCCGCCACATCGCCATCCGGATGCCCCGCAAGCTCGTCCTGGTCGACACCATGCCGGTCACCGAGGACGACCACGTCCGGCTGATCTCCCCCGAACCGGTGGACGCGGGCCACCGCACCCTGGCCTGGCTGCCCGACTCCCAGCGCCTCCTCGCCACCGAGTACGGCCCGGGATCGGCCGCGGTGACCCGCTGGAACGTCGCCGAACCGGAGTGGTCCACGCTGGTCCCCGACCTGCCGCTGTCGGCCACCGCGCACCTCGCGCCGGACGGCAGGCGCTTCGCGGTGGCGCTGCCGGACGGGATCTCGTTGCACGAGACCGAGACCGGTCGCTACCTGCGCTCCGCCGCCGTGCCCGGGCCGACTGAGGTGCGCTGGACGCCCGACTCGTTGCGGTTGGTGGTCACCGGGGCTGGTGGGATCTCGTGGGTGGAGGCGGAGTCCGGCGCGGTCAAGGCCGCTTAGGGTCCGCTTCGCCGGGGCTGTGTCGTGTGCTGTCGGCTCAAGGGCCGGGATTTTGTCGGTGGTGCCCGGGTGGGTGGATCTGCTCGGGCGGGGCCCCTACAGCGATCATGCGCCCAGTGTGACCGAGTGGGGCTGAAGAGATGCCCCACAGCCCACGCAGGCTTGCACATGATCGCTACCCCCACCCAAGCAGATCCACCCACCCGGGCCTTTTCGTAGCCGGGCCGGCGGTTTGTTGGGTGGTCGGCGGCTGCGCGGGTGGGGTTACGCGTGGCTGGTTGGCCGGCTCGCGGGTGGTGGGGTGGTTGGCCGGCTTTGGGGCCTGTCTTCAAGCCGGTTGACCGCCCGGCAAACCGCAGGCCCGGCCAAGCACATCCACCCAGTCGGGTACACCCACACACCTCGTGGGTGGGCCTAGCCCTCCACCGGGCGGGCGCCGAGCTTCTCGGCCAGCAGTTTCAACATCGCCGCCTCGGGGTCCTGGCGGGGGGCGTCCGGGTCGGGTTTGTGCGCGGCCTGGGCCAGCATCTCCTCTTCGTCCTCCGGCTCCGGGGGCGGGGGGATGTCCTCGGCGGGGGGCTCCGGGGGGAGTTGCTCGACGGGGCGGGACGCCCGGCGCGGGGGTTCGAAGGTGCGCTCGGGGGTGGCTTTGGCCTGGGCCCTGGGCGGGGCGGCGGTGCCGGTGTCGGGGGCGGAGCTGGGGTCGGCGTGGATGCAGCGGACCTTCCACGTGCCGCCGAACAGGGTGACCAGGGCCTGGGCGATGGCGTCGGTGTTGCTGGTCTCGGCCAGCAGGCGGGCCAGGGGCGCGGCGGCGTGGGCGATGACCAGGGTGTCGCCCTCCACGGTCTGGACCGTGGCGGTGGCGAGGAGTGCGGCCGTGCGCTTGCTGGTGTTGCGGATGGTGGCCAGCAGCTCCGACCACACCCGGCGCACGGCGGCGGCGTCGAGGCCGCCGGGGGCGGGCGCCTGGGCTGGGGAGGACCCGGCCGGGGTGGGCTGAGGTGCTGTGGGGCGCTGCGGTGCGGACCGTTCGGGGGTCGGGCGGTCCGGAGTGGTCCGTTCCGGTTGCGCGGCGGGTTGCGCGGCGGCGCGCTGCGAGGGGCGGACGTACTGCGAGCCGTCGGCGTTCTTGCGCGGGGCCTCCGCCCGGGCGGGCTCGGGGCGCGGGGCCTCCGGAGCGGCGGGCCGGGCGGGCTCCGGGCGGGCCGGTTCGGGGCGCAGGACCTCCGGG
>NZ_JAJCXD010000098.1:0-16339 GCF_021056305.1 Actinokineospora sp. PR83 | reverse complement strand
CCCGCCGTGCGCCGGGCCGCTGTGCCGGGGGGCGCCGTTGGCCCGGCTCCCGGTGCCGCCGAGCAGGCCGGTCCCGTTGGCACCGCGGGCGTTCCCGTTGCTGCCGTTGCTGCCGCCGTTCGGGCCGGTGCCGTTGGGGGCGTGGCCGGTGCCGTTGACACCTCGACCCGCACCGGGGGCGCCGTTGCCGTTGACGCCGGTGGCCGGGCCGCTGCCGTTGGCGGGGCCGGTGGTGCCGCGGGGGAGGCCGCCGGGCGGGGTGGTGGGGGCGGGGGCCCTCGGCGGCACCGGGGGCAGGTCGACGACGTTGGAGGTGACCAGGTCGGCCGGGATGAGCACGGTGGCCCGGGTGCCGGACTGGTTGCCGGGGCGGAGCTGGACCTGCACCCCGTGCCGGGAGGCGAGCCTGCCCACCACGAACAGGCCCATCCGGCGGGCGGTGGAGGCGTCCACGGTGCCCGCGTCGGCCAGCCTGCGGTTGGCGTCGGCGAACTCGTCGTCGCGCATGCCGATGCCGCGGTCGACGACCTCGATCCGCACCGAGCCGCCGTCGGTGTGGTGGCTGGCGATGGTGACCTGGGTGGTGGGGGCGGAGAACGCGGCGGCGTTGTCGAGCAGCTCGGCGACGAGCCGGACCAGGTCGCCGACCGCGTAGCCGACGACGAGCACCGTCGGCGGCGACTGGATGACGACCCGCTGGTACTGCTCCATCTCCGAGACCGCGGCGCGCAGCAGGTCGGCCAGCGGCGCGGGCTGCTGGGTGCGCCTGCCCGGCTCGCTGCCGGAGAGGACCATCAGGTTCTCGTTGTTGCGGCGCATCCGGGTGGCGAGGTGGTCGAGCTGGAACAGCGTGTCGAGCTGGTCGGCGTCCTCCTCGTCGCGCTCGAGCCGCTCCAGCAGGTGTAGCTGGCGCTGGACCAGGCCCTGGCTGCGGCGCGAGAGGTTGACGAACACGTTGCCGTAGTTGGCGCGCAGCGCGGCCTGCTCACCGGCCAGCCGCAGCGCCTGCTCGTGCACCGCGTCGAAGGCGCGCGCCACCTGGCCGACCTCGTCGGCCGAGGGCACCGCGATCGGTTCCACCGCGCCGATGTCGGCCTGCCCGCCGTCGCGGATGCGGGCCACCGCGGCGGGCAGGCGGTTGCGGGCGACGTCGAGCGCGCCGCGGCGCAGCTCGGCCAGCGAGCGCAGCAGTTGCCTGCCGATCAGCACGATGATGGCCGCGGCCAGCACCAGCGCCAGGATCAGCACCACCGAGGCGAGCCCGGCGGCGTCGCTGGCGGCGTTCTGCAGCGCGTCGGACTCGGACTTGATCCGCTCGCCGAGGGTGGCGCCGACCGCGCTGAGCCGGGCCGAGGTCTGGTCGGAGGCCACGTCCCAGTCGGCCGCGGCCACCGGCAGCGGCGCCGGGCCCTCCTCCTCGTCGGAGTCGTCGGCCGGGGTGGCGGGGCCGACGAGGACCAGCCGCAGCAGGTCCGCGCGGGTCCGCGCGGCCGGGACGGCGAGCTGCCGCTCGTACTCGGCGCGCTGCTCGGTGGTGGCCAGCGAGACGAAGGCCGCGACGTGGTCGTCGAGCCGGGCCTGGGAGGTGCGCAGGGCGGCGGTGTCGGCGGCGTTGAGCCCGCCGCGGGCGATGCCGACCGCGACCTGGGCCCACTGGTAGCGGATCTCCTCCTGGGCGGCGTCGAGCTGGTGCAGCGCGGCGGCGGTGCCCGCGAGGCCGCTGTCGGCGATCTCCTCGACGGCGGCCCGGTCGAAGTCGAGCAGCGCGTCGGTGACCGAGGTGTACTGCTCGATCGCGGTGGCGCTGTCGACCGAGGCCGCGGCGACCGGGGTGCGCAGGGCGTCGAGCCTGCCCAGCGCGGCGACGACGTCGGCGTAGCGGGCGCGGGTGACCTCGGAGGTGAAGTCGGCCCGCTGCACCGCGTTGCGCAACTGCTGGCGGGCGTAGTCGACGCTCTGCCGCTCACCCGCGGTGGCCCCGGCGATGTCGCCGTAGCCGCCGGTGAGCAGCACCGCGGACTTGGTGCGCTCGACCTGGACCCAGTTGATCACGCGGCGCAGCGAGTCGGTGACGGCGACGACGCGGTCGACGTCGCGGTAGGTGTCGGCGCGGTCGACCTGGTCGCCGATGCGCAGCGCACCGAGCACGATGGCGAACACGACCGGCACGAGGATGACCGCGCCGAGCTTCACCGGGATGGTCCAGTCGCGCCAGCGGACGAACGCCGCCCACGCGGAGCGCTCGCCGGCTTCCCCACCGGCTGCGGTCCGGCGCGGGGGCGGTCCGGAGGGGTCGGTCCGGGGGCCTGCCCGGCCCCGGGAGTCGGGGCCTGCGGTGGTCTGGGACGGGGTCTGGGAGGCGGTCACGGTCACGCGCGTCCTCCCACGACGGTCCTACCTCGCCGTCGGAACAACACCTTCACCGCGCCGCTCTCCTTCCACGGGGGATCATGGACAGCACTGGGGACAACAGGGCATTCGCGGGGTCCCGTCAACGGAGACCGGGGGCCGGTGCCCTTGTCGGACATCGGCGATCTCTGGGGGAACTTGAGCCAGAAGCGTACCCCAATCCGGCGATCTTGGAATTGGCTCGGCGACACCATTGCTGACCAGCGAGAACAGGCTCGGCAAAGCCTTTCCAGGGGCACGTTGTGACCACTTTAGACCGTACGGAGTGCACTTTTCGTCACTCTGCGGAGATTCTGTCGACTTGAGTCGCACGATCGGGTATCGCGATTCCACCCGCGACACGGGCGTCGCCCAAACCGGAAAAAGGGTACCCTGAGCAGGCGAAACAGCAGCACACGGCCCACCCGGGCGACCACCCCGCCGCTCGGCGCCGCATCCCCGGCCGGAACGCGCGGCGAGTGACTGCAAGTCCCACAACGCAACGTGACCCCGGAATTCACCATTACGTGTGGTGTATGCGCGGAACCGTACCGATATCGCCGGGTTCTCGTTCCGCAGACCGAATCGGCGTGCATTAGGTTGTTCCGCCCCGCCGTGGTTAACATGTCGCCCGGCCATTCGGCCGCGAAACATTCCCCGTCTCATACCTCTCCCCCGGAGGAATGCATGACCGAGGTCGTCCCACCCACGCCCGCGCCGCCGCGCCGGGCAGGCGGCGCCACCTTCGGCGGGGTCGACCGCCCCCCCGCCGCCCGCGGGGCAGGCCCGGCACCCGGCCCGGACTACGCCGCGGTGCACGCGAGCGCCGCCTTCACCGGCCTGCGCCGCCGGTTCCGCCGGTTCGTCTTCCCCGTCACCGGGCTGTTCCTCGCCTGGTACCTGACCTACGTGCTGCTCGCCGCCTACACCCCCGACCTGATGGCCACCCGCGTCGCCGGGTCGATCACGGTGGGGCTGCTGCTCGGCCTCGGGCAGTTCGCCACCACGCTGCTGATCACGCTCGCCTACACCCGCTGGGCGCGCACGCGGCTGGACCCGCTGGCCGCCGAGGTGCGCGCCGCCGCCGAGGAGGCACCGTGACCACCCGCGCCCTGATCCCCCTGGCCCAGGACACCGGCCCGACCGGTGTCGGCGACCCGGTGCTCAACACCGCCGTGTTCGCCGGGTTCGTGCTGATCACCCTCTACGTCGTCTACAAGGTCAGCAGCCGCAACAGCTCCGCCGCCGACTACTACGCCGCGGGCGGCCGGTTCACCGGCGTGCAGAACGGCATCGCGCTGTCCGGCGACTTCCTGTCCGCGGCGTCGTTCCTGGGCATCGCGGGCGCCATCGCCATCAACGGCTACGACGGGTTCCTCTACTCGATCGGGTTCCTGGTCGCCTGGCTGGTGAACCTGCTGCTGATCGCCGAGCTGGTGCGCAACACCGGCCGGTTCACCATGGGCGACGTCCTCGCCTTCCGGATGCGGCAGCGCCCGGTCCGCGCCGCCGCGGCCACCTCCACGCTGGTGATCTCCCTGTTCTACATGCTCGCGCAGATGGCGGGCGCGGGCGCGGTGGTGGCGCTGCTGCTGGACGTGCACGGCTCCGGCGGGCAGGCGGTGGTGATCACCGTGGTCGGCCTGATCATGATCTTCTACGTGCTGGTCGGCGGGATGAAGGGCACCACCTGGGTGCAGATCATCAAGGCCGCCATCCTGATCCTCAGCGTGGTGCTGATGACGGTGTTCCTGCTGGGCAAGTTCGGGTTCAGCCTCAGCGCGCTGCTGGAGCAGGCCGCGACCAACAACGCCAAGGGCGAGAAGGTGCTCGGCCCCGGCGTGCAGTACGGCAAGACCTCGACCACCACGCTGGACTTCATCTCGCTGGCGCTGGCGCTGGTCCTGGGCGCGGCCGGGCTGCCGCACGTGCTGATGCGCTTCTACACCGTGCCCGACGCCCGCGAGGCGCGCCGGTCGGTGGTGTGGGCGGTGGGCACGATGACCGTCTTCTACACCGCCACGCTGGTCATCGGCTACGGCGCGTCGGCGCTGGTCGGCTCCGAGCGCATCCTGGACTCGACCGGCCGGGAGAACGCCGCCGCGCCGCTGCTGGCCTTCGAGATCGGCGGCACGGTGCTGCTGGGCATCGTGGCCGCGGTGGCGTTCGCCACGATCCTGGCCGTGGTCGCCGGGCTGACGATCACCGCGTCGGCGTCGTTCGCCCACGACGTGTACGCCAACATCCTGCGCAAGGGCAGGCCCGCGCCGGGGTCGGAGGTCAAGGTCGCCCGGATCACCGCGGTGGTGATCGGCGTGCTGGCCATCGTCGGCGGCATCCTGGCCAACGGGCAGAACGTGGCGTTCCTGGTGGCGCTGGCGTTCGCCTTCGCCGCCTCGGCGAACCTGTCGACGCTGCTGTACTCGCTGTTCTGGAAGCGGTTCAACACCAGCGGCACGCTGTGGGGGATGTACGGCGGGCTGGGCTCCTGCCTGCTGCTGGTGGTGCTGTCCCCGGTGGTGTCCGGCTCGCCGACGTCGATCATGTCCGATGTGGACTTCGCGGTGTTCCCGCTGTCGAACCCGGGCATCGTCTCGATCCCGGTGTCGTTCGTCTGCGGGTACCTCGGCACGCTCTTCGGCCGGGAGAAGGCCGACCCCGCGCTGCAGAAGGAGATGGAGGTCCGCTCGCTCACCGGGCTCGGCCGGTGAGCGGCAGACCGGGCCCCGGCGGGCGCGGTGGGCGTCGGCCGGGGCCGCGCGCCCGGACCGCCCCGGCGCGGCCGGATGGTACGACCAGGCCATTCGGTGTGGCCATGGCCACGGCGTCCGGTGACCGGCGGAGGCGGTATTACAGTGCACGCCGTGCTCGACACCTCCGAGGCCGTCCCGCGGCTGCGCGCGTTCCTCGACGACAACGCGCCCGCGACGCCGTGCCTGGTGATGGACCTGGACACCGTACGGTCCAACCACCGCGCGCTGCGCGCTGCCCTGCCCGAGGCCGGGGTGCTGTACGCGGTCAAGGCCAACCCGGCGCCGGAGGTGGTGGCCGCGCTGGTCGCCGAGGGCTGCGGGTTCGACGTGGCGAGCACCGGCGAGATCGACCTGTGCCTGGACCGGGGCGCCGACCCGGCGGACCTGTCCTACGGGAACCCGATCAAGAAGGCCGCCGACGTCGCGTACGCGTACGCCCGCGGTGTCCGCCGGTTCACCTTCGACTCCGACGGCGACCTGGAGAACCTGGCCGCGCACGCCCCGGGGTCCCGGGTGGCCTGCCGGTTCCTGGTCGACGCGCCCGCCTCGGGCACCCCGTTCGGGGCGAAGTTCGGCTGCGCGCCCGCGATGGCGGTGCGGCTGCTGGCCAGGGCCGCCGAGCTGGGCCTGGCCGTCGACGGCGCCTGCTTCCACGTCGGCTCCCAGCACCGCGACCCGGCCGCGTGGGTGGCGGGCATCGCGCAGGCCGCCGGGATCGCCCGGGAGCTGGCCGCGCGGGGCGTGCCGACCCCGGTGCTGAACCTGGGCGGCGGGTTCCCCACCGGCTACGCCGAGCCCGCCCCACCGCTGGCCGAGCACGCCGCGGCGATCCGCGCGGCCGTCGCCGAGCACTTCGCCGAGGTGCCCGAGCTGGTCGTCGAGCCCGGCCGGGCGATCGTGGCCACGGCGGGGGTGATCCGCAGCGAGGTCGTGCTGGTGTCGCGCAAAGCGGATACCGACGAGCACCGCTGGGTATACCTGGACATCGGGCGGTACTCGGGACTGGCGGAGACGGAGAACGAGTACATCGCGTACCGCCTGCGCACCGGCCACCCGGGCGCACCGGACGGCCCGGTGATCATCGCAGGTCCCACCTGCGACGGGGATGATGTGATCTACCAGCACACCCCGTATCGTCTGCCGTTGGCGCTGCGAGCGGGCGACCACGTCGACATCCTCGACGCGGGTGCCTACACGGCGAGCTATTCCTCGGTGTCGTTCAACGGTTTCCCGCCCCTGCCGACGCACTTCATCGGCTGAGCAACACAACACCCCTTGTAGGAGGTTCCATGTCGTACGACGGCGCGCCCGATCCGGGCGTCGGCCAGTTCGCGGGCAGGCACGTGCTCGCCGAGTTCGACGGTATAGACCCGTCACTGCTGGACGACCTGGGCTTTCTGCGCGACACCCTGGAGGGTGCGCTGCGAGCCGCCGGTGCCACCATCTGCGACGTGGTGTCCAAACGCTTCGAGCCGCAGGGCGTGACCGTCCTGGCGCTGCTCTCGGAGTCGCACGCCTCCATCCACACCTACCCGGAGATCGGTTCGATGTTCGTCGACATCTTCACCTGCGGCGAGACCGCGGACCCGGAACTGGCCGCCCAGCTCCTGCGCGACCGCCTCGGCGCGGCCGACGCGCGGATCAGCACGGTCCTCAGGGGACACCCGGTCCAGGCGACCGGCGTCCAGGCCGCGGGGTCGGCAGCGTGAACGTCGTCGAACCGCTGGGCGCGGGCCTGACCCGGGTGTGGGAGGTGCCCGAGGTCGTCGTCGACACCCGCACCGAGTTCCAGCACCTGGTCATCGGCCGCACCACCCAGGGCCTGAGCCTGTTCTGCGACGACGACCGGCAGAGCACCGAGTTCAGCCAGCTCACCTACCACGAGGCGTTGCTGGTCCCCGCGCTGCTGCTGATCCCGTCGGTGGACCGGGTCCTGGTCGTCGGCTCGTCGGAGGGCGTGGTCAGCCAGATCGCCGTCGCCGCCGGGGCGTCGGTGGTCGACCACGTGGACATCGACCGCCAGGCGGTCGAGCTGTGCGCGGAACACCTGCCCTACGGCTACACCCCTGACGAACTGGCCGCCGCCGTCAAGGGCACCGGCCCGGTGCGCGTGCACTACGCCGACGGGTGGCAGTTCGTCCAGGAGTGCACGGACCGCTACGACGTCGTCCTGGTCGACCTGCCGGACGAGCGCCCGGAGTTCGCCCAGCACAACCGCCTGTACGAGGAGGAGTTCCTCACCCGCTGCAAGGCCCTGCTCTCCCCCGGCGGAGTCGTGGTGTGCCAGGCGGGCTGCCAGACGATGTGGCGCAACGAGACCCTGGTCCGCTCCTGGAAGCGCTTCGCCGACGTGTTCGGCGAAACGGTCTACTACGGCTCCGACGAGCACGAGTGGGCCTTCCTGTTCGGCCTCGCCGAAGCCGACCCGAACACCACGGACCGCATGGTCGCCCGCCTGGAAACCCTGCCGTACCGCCCGGAGACGATCGACGAGCTCGCCCTGCGCGGCAACACGATCCCGCCCTACCGGGTGCGAACGGCCTAGTCGGGGATCCCCGGTCGGTGGTCGCGCGAGCACCGACCGGGGGTCTTGCGGATCAGAGCTTCTCGCCCGCCCGAACCCGCCGGGTCACCCTGCGCTCCACGACGAAGCTCACGAACGGGATCATCCCGGCGATCAGCACCAGCAGCGTCCCCTTGACCGACCAGCGGGACTTGAGCGCCAGGTCGAAGGTGAACACCAGGTACACCATGTACAGGAACCCGTGCGCGGGCCCGACGATCGCCAGTGGCGCGGTGTTGTCGAACCCGTACTTGAGCACCATGGCCGCGACCAGGGCCAACAGGCCCACACCCACCACGTAGGCCAGGACCCGGTAGCGGGCGAGGGCTCCCCGGGTGCCCTTGACGGCGACCGCCTGGGCCGGGTTCTCCTCGTCGGTCATGCTCATCGGGGCTCCTGGGCGTTCAGGCTAGCGAGGTAGCGGTTGTAGGCGGTGAGTTCGTCGTCCTCGTCGTCCACCGCGGCGGGCCGTGGCCGGGCGGGCGGGGGCGGGGGTGGTTCGGCCGCGGGTGGCGCCTCGGCGGGCTGCTGCTGGGCGAGCTTGCGCATCCGCCAGAACATGTAGGCGGGGGCGATGCCGAACAGGGGCCACTGGAGCACGTACCCCAGGTTCTGGAAGGTGCCGTTGGCCGACTCGAAGCGCTGCCACTGCCAGTAGGCGAGGCCGCAGCAGGCGACCAGCGACAGCACACTGACCGCGACGACGACGAACTTCCGCGGGCCGGGCACGCACCGATGCTAACCCGGGGCGGCTGAGAGCCCGGCCGGAGGGCTCAGGCCGGGGTCCGGGCGGGGGTTCAGGCCGAGGCGCCCGCGCGGGCGTAGCCGTCGGCGAGGCCGAAGACCTTCTGCCCGTAGGGCACCGAGTTGTTGTAGGAGAACACCCCGGCCCACCAGCCGGTGGGGGTGCCCAGGTCGCGGCCGCCCGCGCACAGGTAGCGGCCCGCGGCGAGCGCGGCGTCGTCGATCTGCTGGGGGTCGCCGCGGCCGTCGAGGTTGGCGTCGGAGGTCCAGGCGCGCCAGGTGGAGGGGATGAACTGCATCGGGCCGACGGCGCGGTCGACCGACGGGTCGCCGTCGTACCGGCCGCCGTCGGTGTCGGCGATGGCCCGGACGCCTGCGGAGCCGTCGAGGGGCACGCCGGTGATCGGCTTGGAGGGCAGGCCGTCGGCACCCAGGACCGCGCCCGCGTACTGGCCGTGGTTGGACTCGACGCGGCCGATGCCCGCGAGGGTCGCCCAGGACAGGTGGCAGCCGGGGGTGCTCGACCGGACGACCAGCTCGGCGTTGCCGTAGGCCATCAGGGCGCGCGCGGGCACACCGGTGGGACCGGCGAGCTTCTCCGCCCACACCCGCAGCGGGTCGGCGCCGGACTGCACCGCCTGCGGCCGGGGGGCCGCGGCGGTGTCCGCGCCCTGCGCGGGCACGACGGAGTTGGGCTCGACCGCGGCCGCGGTGACCTGCTCGGCCGGGATCTCCGGCGCGGGCGGACCGGGCGGCGGGATGAGCGCCGACCGCACCACCAGCACCGAGCCCGCCGCGACGGCCAGCACGAAGACCACCACCGCCAGCCTGCCCGCGACCCCGCCGGGGCGGAACCGGGGGAACCGGAACCGCCGTGGCCCGTCCGGGGTTCGCACCGCCGGGTCCGCGATCGGGGTCTTCGTGTCCGCCACCGTGCTCCAGCCCTGGTTCCGCTCCGGTCACCGGGACAGACCCGGGAACGCACAGCATCAACGACGGGAACACCATGGCGTTACGCGGGACGCGCTGTCACGCCGGGTCGGCCCCGTCCCGGGTGGTGGAACACCCACCGGGCGGCGACCGGTCGCGGTCGTGGACCTCAGGCGGCGCCGTCGCGGCGCTGGCGCTGCAACCGGGCCACGCACCAGGCCGGGGCGCTGCCGCGGCGGAGGTGCTCCAGCACGGTCAGCGGTCCGAGCCGACGCGACAGGTCCGACGGTGCCAGGCCCGCGGCGCGGTAGTCGAGGGCGCGCTGGTCCAGCGGGCTCATGCCCGCGTCCCACCACTCCTCGGCCTCCGCCACCCCGCCGACCATCTGCCACCAGCCCGCGGCGGCGGCCAGCAGCTCGTGCGGCACGTCGGGCAGGCGGTCGCGCATGGCCGAGAGGTAGCGCGGGTCGGCGGCCTCGACCGACGCCCACCGCGACGAACCGCCGCGGGCGCGCTGGCCGGGGATGCCGGGCGTGGTGACGACCGGCGCGTCGGCGAGCCACTCGGACGCGATGCGGCTCGCCTCGACGGCCTCCGCGTCCTGTGCTCGCTCGGCGGTCCACTGGCGGACCAGGGCGTCGACCCCGGGATCGTCGAGCATTCTGCCTCCTGGAGGTCTCATGATCACTCGATGGCTGAAACCGTAGGGCCAGGGACCGACAATTCACCAGACCCCAGGCCGACCCATTTGCGGGATTGCGGCCGTTGACCCCCAGATCCACCCGGACGGTCCAGTGTGGATCTTCTGATCGACGAAGATCATCACAGACGGTGACGGAGTTGGGCGGCTCTGTGCCACGCGGACGGTCGCGCCGGGATTCCGTTGGCGGGCAGCGTGAACTACCGGTCAGTAGAACTGACCGGTAGTTCACATGCAGGAGTCTCGCGCGTTACGCGAAGAGGTTCTTCAGGAAGGTGATGATCGCCTCAGCGCCGTCCCGCAACCAGGTCAGGATCCCCTGGAACATGCCCGCGGCCTGGGTCGGCTGGGTGATGACGTAGAAGAGCAGCAGGGCGACCCCCACGAGGGTCGCCACCTTCTTGACATTCATCGGCAACTCCGTCCGCTCCGGCCCGGGACCGGCCCGGAACCCCCCGCCCATGATCCACCACAGTGGTGGCTGTCAGGCCCTGTTTTCCTCAGCGGCGACACCCAGGGTGAGAGTTTCGCCCGGATGCCACCCGTATTGCTCCGGGATCACTCTACGGAAGTAGCCATCCGGTCACGCAGGGGACATGCCGCTGTGCACCCGGCCCGGTGAACGGCCGCTCGCTGATCCCAGAAACCGTGTCACTTTTGCGCAACTGTCCGACCGCGGACACCACGGACTGTGGAACGGTTATAAGAATGTCCACGTCCGGGGAGTGATCTCCGCGGGCCGCTGGCCCCCGCGGCCAGTCCGCGCGCCCAGCAGGCGCGCGAGCACAACACCGAGGCTGTGAGGATGCCACAAGCGTCCTCACAGCCATTCGTTGTTCCAGGCCCGCCCACGGGCTCAGGCGATGACCCCCGCGGCCCTGAGCCGCGCCAGGTCGTCGACGGGCACGCCCAACCCGGTCAGCACGTCGTCGGTGTCGGCGCGGGCATCGCTCGGCGCGGTGGGCGCGGCGGGCGCGGTGCGGCTGAACTTCGGCGTGGGCGCCGGTTGCGGGGTGCCCGCCACCTGGACGAACGTCCCCCTGGCCACGTTGTGCGGGTGCGTCGTCGCCTCCTGCGGGGTCAGCACCGGGCTCAGGCACGCATCGGTGCCCTCGGCCAACTTGGCCCACTCGTCACGGGTGCGGGTGCGCAGCGTCTCGGACAGGCGGGTGCGCAGCTCGGGCCAGTTCGCCGGGTCGACGTGCGCGGGCACCCCGTCCGGGTCCCAACCCAGGACGCCGACGAGCGCGGCCCAGAACCGGGCCTCGATGGCGCCGATGGCCACGTACTTGCCGTCGGCGGTCTCGTAGGTGTCGTAGAACGGGGCGCCGCCGTCGAGCAGGTTCTCGCCGCGGCCGTTGGGCCACATCCCGATGTTGCGCAGCCCGTGCAGGTGGGTGGTGAGGAACGCGGCGCCCTCGACCATCGAGGTGTCGACGACCTGGCCCTTCCCCGAGGTCTGCCGCTCGACCAGCGCGGCGAGCACGCCCATGGCCAGCACGAGCCCGCCGCCCGCGAAGTCGCCCAGGATGTTGACCGGCGGCACCGGCTTGCGCCCGGCCTCCCCGATCGGGTCGAGGGCGCCCGCGAGGGCGATGTAGTTGATGTCGTGCCCGGCGGTGGGCGCGAGCGGGCCGTCCTGGCCCCACCCGGTGACGCGCCCGTAGACCAGGCCGGGGTTGCGGGCGAGCAGCGCGTCCGGGCCGAGCCCCATCCGCTCGGCCACCCCCGGCCGGAAGCCCTCCACCAGCACGTCGGCCCGGTCGACCAGCCGCAGCACCAGCTCCAGGCCCTCGGGCGCCTTGACGTCGACGCCGATCCACCGCCTGCTGCGGGTCAGCGGGTCGTCGGGGAACGAGAGCACGTCCGCGCCGGGGCGCGCCCGGTCCACCCGCACCACCTCGGCGCCCAGGTCGGCCAGCACGGTGCAGGCGAACGGCGCGGGCGCGAGCCCCGCCAGCTCGACGACCCGGATCCCGGTGAGCGGTCCCATGCTCTCGTTCCCTTTCGTAGACCAGTCTGTTCTGCCGGTGGACCCTAGAGCGTGCGGGAGATGATCTCTTTCATGATCTCGTTGGTGCCGCCGTAGATCCGCTGCACGCGCAGGTCGGTGTACATCCGCGCGATGGGGTACTCGCTCATGTAGCCGTAGCCGCCGTGCAGTTGCAGGCACTCGTCGACGGCCTTCATCGCCCGGTCGCTGGTCCACCACTTGAGCATCGCCACGGTCGGGATGTCCAACTCGCCCCTGAGGTGCTTGGCGATGCAGTCGTCGAGGAACACCCGGCACACCCTGGCCTCGGTGGCGACCTCGGCGAGGACGAACTTGGTGTTCTGGAAGTTGAACACCGGTCGCCCGAACGCCTGCCGGTCCTTGGTGTAGCGCAGCGTCTCCTGCAGTGCCAGCTCCAGGCAGACGACCGAGGAGACGCCGATGATCAGGCGCTCCTGCGGGAGCTGCTGCATGAGCTGCACGAAGCCCTGCCCCTCCTCGGTGCCGAGCAGGTTGGTCACCGGCACGCGCAGGTCGTCGAAGAACAGCTCGGCCGTGTCCTGGGCCTTGAGGCCGATCTTGTCCAGCACCCGGCCCCGGCGGAAGCCCTCGCGGGCGGTCTCGACGCCGATCAACGAGATGCCCTTGGCGCCCTCGCTCGCGTCGGTCTTGGCGACGACGATGACGAAGTCGGCCTGGCTGCCGTTGGTGATGAAGGTCTTGGCGCCGTTGACCACGTAGTCGTCGCCGTCGCGGATCGCCTTGGTCTTGACGTTCTGCAGGTCCGAGCCGGTGCCCGGTTCGGTCATCGCGATGGCGCCGACCCACTCGCCGGAGGCCAGCTTCGGCAGCCAGGCGTGCTTCTGCTCCTCGGTGCCGTAGGCCAGCACGTAGTGGGCGACGATCCCGTTGTGCAGGGAGACGCCCCAGCCGCTGTCCCCGGCGCGCGCCTGCTCCTCCAGCAGGACCGCCTCGTGCGCGAAGGTTCCGCCCCCGCCGCCGTACTCCTCGGGGATGGACAGGCACAGCAGCCCGACCTCGCCCGCCTTGGTCCACAGCTCGCGGTCGACCTGCTTGTTCTCGATCCAGCGCTCGACGTTGGGGGTGAGTTCCTTCTCGCAGAAGGTGCGGGCCAGGTCGCGGAAGGCGTCCAGGTCCTCGTCCATCCAGGGGGAGCGCTCGGGCACGACAGACCTCCGGGTTGCGGACCGATGATAAAACAATCAGCGGTGCATGTAAGTTCTGACGTGAAGGTACATGCTGACCGGACCGCCCGTAAAGTGACCCGGGAGCGGACCCGAGGAGGCCACCCGAGGTGACGACCACGCGCACCCACCGCACCCAGCAGGAGCGCAGCGAGCAGACCCGCGAGGCCCTGCTCGACGCCACCGTCGCGTGCCTGGTCGAACTCGGCTACGCCCGCACGACCGTGCAGGAGATCGCGGCCCGGGCCGGGGTGTCGCGGGGCGCGCAGCAGCACCACTTCACCACCAAGGCCGAGCTGATGACCGCCGCCCTGGAGCACCTGTTCGCCCGCCTCATCGGCGAGATGACCACCGCCGCGGAGACGCTGCCCCCGGGTCCGGAGCGGGTGACCAGGGGCATCGACCTGCTCTGGGAGGCCTACTCCGGCACCCTGTCGACGGCGGCGGTGGAGCTGTGGGTGGCGGCCAGGACCGACGCGGAGCTGCGGGAGACCCTGCGCCCGGTGGACCGGGCGCTGGGCCACGCCACCCTCCAGCTCTACCGGCAGGCCACGGGCGCCGACCTGCCGGAGGCGGAGGTGGAGACGCTGATGCTGCTGAGCGTGAACCTGGTCCGCGGCCTGGCCCTGGACGCGATGATGGGCGGCGGCGCCGAACGGCGCGCGCGGCTGCTGGACGAGTGGAAGTCCACGATGCTGGACCGGCTGCGCCGCGGCTGAGCCGGGGGTTCGCGGAGTCTTCGCCGTGCCCGGGGTGTGGTGGGAGTGCTCGGCCTTGGGCATGGTCAGCTTCAACGCCGCGGTCGTCGCGGCGGAACGGGACACCGACCCGGCCCCGGTGGGGGTGGTCATCGGCTGCGCGCCGGTCGTGATCACCCTGGTGACCCCGCTGACGACCGGGCCTGCGCGTGCCGGGGATCGCGATCACCGGTGGGTTCCGGCTGCCGGACACGGGCCGACTGCTCGCCCTGCTGCGGTTGGGGGTCGTGGTCACCGCCTGCGCCTACGTCCTGTGGTTCACCGCGGTGGAGCCGCACCGCGCCGCGGTCGACGAGACACCCGTTCGCGAACCCGGGTGTGATGCCGGGAAATCGCAGCGGCCGACCCGGCCCTCGCTCGGGTCGGCCGCTGCTAACCAGAGAAGAGGGGGGCGACGGGGGAACGTGACGTTCGCTTCCGCGAATACCACGGCGTCCCACATCGGGTCCTCGGGAGCTGCCAAGATTCCCGCGTGACTCCGCCCTACGCGCCCGGTCCTCCCGGCACCGCCCCGCACCCGCCAGCGCAGCAGTACGGGCCGCCCCCCGGTCCCGCGCCAGTCAGGTCCCGCGGCGGGGTGTGGATACCCGGACTGGTGGCGGCCGCCGGGTTCGCCGCGGCGGCGGTGTCGGCGATCGCGGGGAGCTTCCAGACCCTGTTCGAATTACGGGTGCGGTTGGGGCAGGAGACCACCAGCGAGGGCGCGCTGAGCCAGACCCTCTGGGAGACGACGAGGTCCGGCGCGGTGTCCGGCAGCGGTCCGCTGCCCGACCTGGCCGGGCTGCCGGTGGTGGTGGGCGGCGGGCTGCTCGCCGTCGCCGCGGTGGTGGCCGTGGTGGCGGCCGTGCGGCCGAAGCGGGGGCTGGTGACCGCGGTGCGCGTGCTCGGCGGGGTCGGCGCGGGCGTGCTGGCGGGCGCGGTGGCGCTGCTCGCGCTGACCATCGGCCAGCTCGTCGAGCGGACCCTCACGCAGGAGCCGTCCGAGGGCAGCCGGGTCGACATCAACACCGACACGGCGCTGGTGCTGCTGCTCGTCGCCGCCGGGGTGGGGCTGCTCGCGCTGGTTCCCGCGCTCATCCGGCGCGAGGGGGCGCGGTCGCGGGTGGAGCCGGTCACTCCGTCGATGGGGTTCCGGGCGCCGGTCGGGTACGGGCAGTACCCGGCTCCGGGCCGCAACTCGGGGCAGCCGGGCCACGCGCAGACCGGTCAGCGGCCCGCGCTGTCCGGTGCGCCCCAGCACGCCGCGCCCGGTGGGCAGACCGCCGCCCAGAGCGGCGCACCGCACCACGCCGCGTCGTCCGCGACCACCGCGACGATCGCGGGGGCGTGGCCGTCGGCAGGCGATTCGGCCGACGACGCCGAGGTGACCCAGGTCGTGGCCAAGGCCCAGGCGGGCGGCGCGCAGGCGCCGAGCACCGGGGCGACGACCGAGGCCGTGGCCGCGCCCCCGGCCGAAGCCGCCGCGCCGTCCCCCGCCACCGACGACCGGCCCACCGAGTCCGCCTCGGCGGCCGAGTCCGCCGACAACCGGCCCACGGCGCAACTCCCCCGCCCGGAACCGACCCCCGCGGGCGCCGAGGCGCAGGCGGACCCCGTCGCCGCCGAGCCCTCGGCAGACCTCACCGAGCCGGAACCGGCGGAGCCCACCGAGTCCGGTCCGCAGGCGGAACTCCCCCGGGCCGAACCGGCCGCGGCACCCGAGCCGACCACGGACCTCCCGGATGCGGATTCGCCGATCGAGCCTTCCCCGGCGGAGCCTGAGACGGGGCTTCCCGAGGGCCCGGTGGAATCGGGGCTTCCCACGACCGAGGCCGACTCCACCGGAGGCGGGCACTGGGTCGAGTCCACCCCCGTGATCGTGTCCGAGCCCGCCGCGGAACCGGCTCCGGACGCGGAACCCGCACCCGGGGAGCCCGAGGCGGCAACCGCACCCGAGCCGCAGCGGGCCGACGCACCGACCGACGAGCCCGCGGCGAGCGCGCCCGGGGGGTCCACTGTGGATCACACCACCGAGATCCCGAAGCCGAAGGGCGACTGACACGGCGCAAAACAGTGCCCCGGCGGGATTCCCGCCGGGGCACTGTCGTTCACGGACACTCAGCAGTTGCTGGGGGCTGTCTTGCCCGCGAATCGGTCCTTGATCCATTTTCCGGCGTCGGCGTTGCCTGCGAAGATGCCGGAGAGGTGGTCGGAGATGTAGGTGTTCCACTGCTCGGTGACTCCGGCGGCGCAGTAGGACCTGTGCAGTGCGTCGCCCTGGGGGGTGTTGACGATTTCGTCGGTGGAGGCGTGGTACTGCAACACC
>NZ_JAJCXD010000097.1:0-54195 GCF_021056305.1 Actinokineospora sp. PR83 | reverse complement strand
GCGGCGGTGACCTGCCCGGCCTCCTCCGCCAGCCAGCACCACTCCAGGCGGTTGAGGCCGGTGCCGAGGCCGTGGGTGATCATCCGGCGCCAGGCCTCCGCGTCCGGCCTGTGGGAGCACAGGGCGGTCAGTTCCGACTCGTCGCGCAGGGGTCTCATCGGCGGCGGCCGACCACCGCGTAGATGAGTGACTCGCGCGGGTCGCTGTCGCCGGGGGCGGTGTCCGGGTGCCACTGGGGGGTCCACACCACGCCCGGCTCGACCAGGTCCAGGCCGTCGATCAGGGCTTCGACCTGGGCTCGGTCGCGGGAGACGCTGGTGCTGCCGGTTTCGTCGTAGAGGCGGGCGGCGCTGTCGTTGTTGGGGTGGCGGGCGTCGCGGGTGCCGTGGGTGATGGCCAGGTGGCTGCCGGGGGCCATTGCCTCGACGTAGCGGCGGATGGCGGGCATCGGGTCGGGGACGAAGTGCAGCACCGACACCATCAGCACCGCGATCGGCTGCTCCAGGTCGAGCAGCCTGCCCGCCGCCGCGGAGTCGAGGACGGTGTCCGGGTCGAGCATGTCGGCGAGGACCACCTCGGCCCGGGGGCAGCCCGCCAGTTCGACCTCGCTGTGCGCGACCGCGATCGGGTCGACGTCCACGTACAGCACCCGCGCGTCCGGGACGGCCTCGTGCACGTTGCCCACGGTGGGGATGCCCGAGCCGAGGTCCAGGAACTGGGTGATGCCCCGGGCCCGGAAGTACCGGACCGCGCGGCGCAGGAAGTCCCGGTTCTCCCTGGCGGCGGAGCGGGCCTCGGGCATGGCCGCGACGATCCGCTCGGCGAAGCGGCGGTCGGGTTCGAAGTTGCAGGCGCCGCCGAGCAGGTAGTCGTACACCCGGGCGGCGTTGGGCCGGTCTGGGTCCACCGCCGGACCTGACACAACGTACCTCCCCGGTGACCCTCCGCCCGCGTGGATACTAGTCGGTGAACCGAGCGTGGGGAGCGGCAGTGGCGTCGGGACTGGCAGCGGCACCTGATTGGGTGTCCTCGGCCACCGCGAACGTGGTGGCGAAGGTGTTCCGGGGCGGGTTGGCCGACCTCCGGCCGGTGCCGCGCGCCCTGGTCGACCGCGGGCGGACCCGCGCGGTGCACCGCTTCACCCCGGCGGGGGCCGGTGACCCGGTGCTGCTGGTGCCGCCGCTGGCCGCCCCGGCGCTGTGCTTCGACCTGCGCCGCGGGTGCAGCCTGGCCGAACACCTGGTGGACCAGGGCAGGTCGGTGTACCTGGTGGACTACGGGCAGGTGAGCTTCGCCGACCGCGGCCTGGGCCTGGAGCACTGGGTCGACGACGTGCTGCCGCGCTCGATCGAGGCGGTCAGCCGGGACGCGGGCGGGCGGCCGGTGCACCTGGTGGCCTGGTGCCTGGGCGGCATCCTGTCCCTGCTCACCGCCGCCGACCGGCACGACCTGCCGATCGCCTCGCTGACCACGATCGCCGCGCCGATCGACATGACAGCCATCCCGCTGGTCGCCCCGATCAAGCCGCTGGCGGACCTGACCAACGGCTGGATCCTCACCCCCGCCTACCGGCTGCTGGGCGGGGCGCCGCGGGCGCTGGTGAAGAAGGCGTTCCAGATCTCGGCCATCGACAAGGTGGTCACCAAGCCGTACGCGATCCTGCGCAACCTCGACGACGCGGACTTCCTGGCGCAGTTGGAGGCGGTGGACCGGTTCACCGACAACATGATCGCCTACCCCGGTCGCACCTTCGGTCAGATCTACCACCGCTTCTTCCGGGCGAACGACCTCGCGGGCGGTGAACTGGACCTCGGTGGCCGCCGCATCGCGCTGCGCGAGGTGTCGGTGCCGGTGCTGGTGATCGCCGGGGACAGCGACGCCATCGCCCCCGCGCGGGCGGTCCGGCACCTGGTGGACGTGCTCGACGCGGCCCCGGAGGTCACCTTCCACACCTGCCCCGGCGGGCACCTGGGCGTGCTGGCCGGACGCGCCGCCCGGGCCACCACGTGGCGGCACGTCGACGACTTCCTGGCCAGGCACAACCCGATCGACTGAGGCCCCGCGGGGTTCAGGACCGCTCGCCCACCAGCGCGGGTGAACCCGCCCAGTGCACGCCGCCCGCGCGGTCCAGCGGCCGCTCGTGCCCGCGCAGGAACCCGTCGACGATCGTGGCCACCAGGTCGGGGCGGTCGTGCATCACGTAGTGCGTGGCGCCGTCGATCCGCACGTGCCTGGCGTTGGGGAAGGCCGCGGCGGACTGCTCGAACCGCTCCGGCGAGGCCACCGTGTCCAGCTCCGAGCCGACGAACAGCATCGGCGTGCGGACCGACTCGGCGTCGGCCAGCGAGTCGTGCGCCCAGAAGTCCAGTAGCTGGCGGGCGTAGTCGACCAGCGCCTCCGGTGAGCGGAACGGGTGGCGCAGCTCCTCGGCCAGGGTGGTGTTCGGCAGGCCCAGGACCTGCGCGGCCAGCTCGTGCGGGTCGGCGGACGGGTCGAACTCCTCGCGCATCCCGAACACCCGCAGCATCGACCGCGCGAGCTGCGGCTGCCCGCCGACCATCCGGCACAGCGCCTCCAGGTTGCGCTCGTACGGGGTGTCCGGGTCGCCGACGCGCCCGGTGGCCCGGAACGAGCCGTTGAGCAGCACCATCGACCGCACCGCCCCTGGCCTGCGGCGGGCGAACTCGACGGCCACCTTCGGGCCGGTGCACCAGCCGAGCAGGTCGCACTCCTCGACGCCCTCGTGCCGCAGCACCTCCGCCAGGTCGTTCACCTGGTCGCCCAGCACCACCGACACCGGCGAGTCGGTGCCCCGCGGCTCCCACAGGACGACCCGGTAGCGGTCGGCGAGCCGGTCCACCAGCCGGTACCAGAAGCCGGGGCCCTGGCCGAGCGCGTTGAGGACCACCAGCACCGGGCCGTCGCCGCCGCACACCTCGTAGGTCAGCGGCTGCCCGTGCACGTCGATCGTCCGCCGCCGCGCGCCCATCCGCGTCTCCGCGACGTGCCGGGCACCCGCGCGCGCCGCCAGGTCCTGGGCGCGGCGCAGCGAGCGCAGCAGCTCCGGGGTCACCGCCGACTCCGGGCCGCAGCGCGCGGTGGGCCGGAACGTGGTGCGGGCGGTGAAGAACTCCGCGAACGCCCCCAGCCGCGCCTCGAACAGCCGGTCCACCGCGGTCAGGTCGGCCCGGTCGGCCACGGCGGTGATCGGGATGTCGTAGGCCTCGCCGACCTGGTCGACGAGCTTCTCCACGGCCAGGTTCGACGGCGCCAGCGCGTTGTGCACCCCGCCTGCGGGTTCGTTGCGCGCCAGGCACAGCAGGGCGTCGGCCGCGGCCCCCACCTCGATCAGCCCCAGCGAGCCGCCGCCCGGCGCGAACCAGCGCAGCGGCTGGTGCTCGAAGTACTCCGGCAGCCGCTCCCGCACCTCCCGCACCAGGTCGTGCACCGCGGCGAACAGCGGCACCGCGCCCTCGCGCACGAACCCCGCCAGCCCCAGGTCCTCGCCCACCACCAGCCCGGTGCGGAACGCGCGGTGCTCCACCCCGGCCGCGGCGCAGGCGCCGACGACCTCGCGCTCCAGCGCCGTGTACTGCTCGGTGACCGGGTCGCCCAGGCCGTCGTCGACCGCCCACGGTTCCTCGGGGACGTGCCCGGCGTCGAGGCCCGCCGCGTACCCGGACCCCACGTAGTTCAGCCGCCGCACCCCCAGCGGCCCCAGCTCCTCCAGCAGCCGCCGGGTACCGACCAGGTCGGCCGCCGCCAACTGCGCCCCGGACACCTTCGGCGTCCCGGTGACGCACCACACCTCCGCGGTCTCCCAGCCCTCCGGCAGGGCCCGGGCCAGGCCCTCCCCGTACGGCAGGCAGCGCATCCGCCCGATGTCCACGGCCGGGCCCGGCCCGGCGCCGGTCGAGGCGCGCAGCACCCGGCGCACGGCGGCGGTCAGGTCCGCGCGGCCGGGCTGGTCGGTGCCCCACGGGGCGAAGATCACGTAGTCGTCGGAGGCGGCCAGCCTGCGCGCGGCCAGGTGCGCGCCGAGCAGGACGGCCGATCCGGTGATCAGGACGGTGTCAGCCATGGTTCTCGAACCTCCAACGCGCGAAGACCCCGGGGCCGCCCGCGCCGTCGCGCCCGGTCGGGGTGGGGTGGCGGATGATGCGCAGGTCCGGCGCCGGGCCGGTGCGCAGCGCGACCGCGAGGATGTGCCGGTCGGTCACCGGCCACTGGGCGAACTGCCAGTGCGCCGGGTCGTCGTCCTCCGGGGTGCTGACCCGGATCGGGCCGGTGTCCCAGTCGAAGCCGTAGCGCTCGAACGGCACCGACATGCCCAGGCCGCGGGCCTTGCTGTAGGCCTCCTTGAGCGTCCAGTACCGGAAGAACCGGCCCGGCCGCTCGCCCTCGGGCAGCCCGCGCAGCGCGGCGGACTCGGCCGGGGTGCAGGTGCCGCGGGCCAGCAGCGCCACGTCGGTGTCCCGGTCGGCGACCTCCACGTCCACCCCGCAGGCGATGTCGCGGGTCACCACGCAGGCGATCAGCCGGTCGGTGTGCGACACGTTGAACCGCAGCGGTGACGGCGGGTCGACCACCTCCGGGCGGTCGTGCTCGGTGCGGGCGAACCGCCACTCGTCCGGGTGAACTTCGGGGGAGCACCAGCTCAGCGCGGTCCTGGCCAGCGCGTGCGCGGCCAGCGCGGTGTGCCGGTCGCGGTCGAACCGGCGGCGGCGCACCCTGGCCCGCTCGTCGTCGGAGATCAGGTCGTGGCAGGCCGACACCAGGTCCGACAGGGCCAGGGTCTGCGGGTCGAGCACCCACACGTGCGCCTCGTCCGCGCCGATCACCACCCCGGCCGCCTCGGTGCGGCGCGGCCGGGCGGGCCGGGCGGGCGGCTGCGGAACGGGCATCGCGGGCCCTCCGGGGGGTCGGGCACTTCGGACCCGCCGATGCTGCGCCGGGCCGACCCGCCGCCGCCGCTCAACTTTGAGCGGCCCGCCCGCCCCGGTGCGGCGCTAGGGTGTGGTCCACCCGAGCCAGGAGGAGTCGCCGTGCCGACCGCGAAGAGCCAGTTCGACCTCGACGTCTGGGAAGAGGCGGACCAGCCGTACCGGGTGACCGACGGCGCGAAGCTGCTGCACGGGAAGTCCTCGCGCAAGTTCGACGGCGGCGACATCACCGGCCGCGGCTGGACCGAGATGATCATGGCGCAGACGTTCGAGGAGAAGTCCGCCACCTACGTCGGCATCGAGTTCTTCGAGGGCACCGTGCACGGGCGCCAGGGCACCTTCGTGCTCTCGCACAGCTCCAGCCAGGACCGCGGGCAGCTCAGCTCGCGCTACTTCGTCGTGCCCGGCTCCGGGACCGGTGAGCTGGCGGGCCTGCGCGGCACCGCCACCATCACCATCACCCCGGACAAGGAGCACTTCTTCGAGCTGGAGTACGAGCTGCCCGGCTGAGCCGCTCAGACCATGTACTGGTCGTGCCTGGCGTAGAACTCGGTCCACTCCTCGGCGCTGAGTTCGCGCCCGGACTCGGCGATCTCCGCCAGCTCCAGGAAGTACTGCTCGCGCGGCGGGCCGGGGGCGAACAGGATCAGCATCGACGCGGGCTCGTCGGAGACGTTCGCGAAGGCGTGGATGCCGCCCATCGGCACGTACAGGAAGTCGCCCGCCGTCGCGTCCACGGTGCGCTCGCCGTCGTCGAGGCGGACGGTGCCGTCGATGACGTAGAACGACTCCGAGAACGTCTTGTGGAAGTGCCGCGCCGGGCCGCCGGAAGCGGGCGCCATGTCCCAGCGGAACAGGCCGAACTGCCCGTCGGTCACCGAACCCGGCGCCACGAAGTGCGCCGAGGTGGTGGGCCGGTCCAACACGATCGTCTCGTCCACCGGCCGGAAGCGCGCGCTGTGCTCGCCGGTGGTCCCCAGGTACGACATCGAACTCCCTACACCCGTGCGGGATCCGAGTAGACCGCGACCGCGGCGGCCCGGTCCAGTCCCGGCGGCGTGTCGACCGTCATGCGCGCCCGGTTCAGTACCCGCTGTCCGGTTCCCGCGGCCTGCGCACCGGGCGCGGCACCCGGGTGAGCGCCCGGACCCGGCGGGTGCGGCCGTGCACAGCCAGCAGCGCCAGCAGGTCCCCGTCGACCTCGGCCGCCAACCGCCGCTGCGCCCAGTCGCTCGCCGCCAGCACCGCCGTCGCCTGCACCGGCCTGCCCGCCAGCGCGTCGCGCAGCAGCCGCCACTCGGCGAGCCTGCAGCGGAGGAAGTCCACGTGCTCGACGGCGGGACCGACCCGGGCCGCCCAGGCGTGGAAGTCGCCGCGGGCCCGGCCGCGCTCGTCGATCCTGGCCACCACCGCGGCGGTCGCCATCTCCCGGTCGGGGTCGAGCAGCACCAGTTCCAGGAACGCCCGCTCGTCCACCGGGTCGGCGGCCCGGTACCACTCGAAGCGAAGGTGCTCGTCGGCCGCGAGCGCGCGCGGGTCGTGGTCCGCGCGGCCGGTCAGTGCCGCCACGGACGCGATGTGGTCCAGCAGGTTCACCGTTCTTCCTCCGCCGGGAAGGGTAGTGGGAGCGATCTTCGCCGCTACCCTGGGCCGATGCAGTTCGGCACGTCGATCGCCACGTCCGCCCCGCCCGCCGCGGTCTGGTCGGTCTACACCGACGTCGCCCGGTGGCCGGACTGGACCGCCTCGGTCACCTCGGTCCACCCGCTCGACCCCGGCCCGCTCGCGCTCGGCCACCGGGTCCGGATCAAGCAGCCGCGCCTGCCCGCCGCGGTCTGGGTGGTGACCGACCTGGCCGACGGCGAGTCGTGGACCTGGACCGCCCCCGGCCTGCGCACCACCGCCACCCACCACGTCGGCGCGGCGGCCGACGGCTCCGGGGGCTCGCTCGTGCGGCTGTCGCTGCGCCAGGAGGGCCCGCTCGGCGCCGTCCTCGGCCGCCTCACCGCCGGTCTCACCGACCGCTACCTTGCGCTGGAGGCCGAGGGGCTCAGGGCCAGGTCCGAAGCGCGGTAACCTCGAAACCGAGTCGACCCGGCCGGGGCACCCGTGCCAGGCTCGACTGTCCGTTCGCCCCCCGTTGGAGGTCCTTCATGCCCGACCAGCCCGAGCCGCCCGCCACCGACGAGACGGCCGAGCCCCAGGACCTCAAGAGCAAGTTCCGCGAAGCCCTGGAGCGCAAGCAGGCGAGGTCCCAGGCAGGCCAGGACAACGCCACCGGCAACTCCAAGGTCCACGACGCCCACGGCCGCGCGGGCGCCAAGCGCCAGCACCGCCGCAAGAGCGGCTGACCCAGGAACCACCCGCCCGGGCGACACGAGTTGTCCACAGGCAAGATCGACACCACCGCTCCCGCCCTCCCACCCCGGTAGAATGGCCCCAGGGCCGCCAATCCCCAGGGAGGGTGGGGGTTGTGGATGGCTACGCGCGCGCGAGGGAAAGCGGCGTGTGTGCTTGGTTTTTGCGGTGGGGTGTGCGGCTTGGGGTTGGGGCTGCGGGGGAGCGGTCGGTGCTTCGGTTGCTGTTGCCGGGGTGCGGGGTGGGTGTGGTGTTCGGGGGTTGGTGGGAACTGGCGTGGGCGGGAGGTCGCTCGGAACTGGTGTGAGCTGAGAGCCGGTGTGCGCAATGGGCTGGGAGCCTGAAAGGCGGCGCGGGCGGGGGCCGGTGTGTGCAAGGGACTGGGGGAACTGCAAGGCGGCGTGGGCGAAGGGCCAGTGGGAGCTGGGGCCTGCTGGTGGGAGCGGGGGTGACTCCGGTTGGCCCGGGGCGCGTTCGGCGGACCGGTGGCAGGTGGGTGCGTCGGGGTTCCAGGTGGTGATCAGGCGAGGCAGTGGGTGCTGGACGGGGAACCGGTGCCGGTGCGGATCGGCAGGGCGGATCGGCAGGGCGGGCTGGCAGGGTGGGCTGGCAGGGTGGGCCGGTAGGGTGGATCGGCAGGGCGGGCCGTCCGGTCTCGGGTGCGCAGGCGGTGGTCGAGGGTGCCGGTGTGGGATCGCCTGGCCGGCGTGGGAGCGGTAGGCGTGGTGCCCGGTGGGCGGGGAGCGGGCTTCGTTCCCGCTCCGAACCCGCTCAGAGGAGTTCCTTCTCCATGGTGGCCAGGCTGTCCTCCAGGAACGTCAGCAGGCGTTGCAGGCGGGGGACGCTGCGCCTGCACCCGGTGAGGCCGAACTCCAGGCTGCCCGCGTAGCTGGTCACCGTGATGTTGAGGGCTTGGCCCTCGTACGGGACCGAGACGGGGTAGACGCCCTCCATCCTGGCGCCGTTCCAGTACAGCGGGGTGGACGGGCCGGGCACGTTGGAGATCAGCAGGTTGAACGCCGGTGGGGTGATCCTGACCGCGCCGGGGACCAGGGACAGGGCCAGCGGGGCGAACGGGATGGCGCTCAGGGCCGTGATCTGCAGCGGGGACATCCCCTGGTAGAACGCCTTGCCCCGGCGCATCGACTCGGCGATGGCGGTGAGGCGGTCGACCGGGTCGTCGAGGTCGGTGGCCAGGGTGCAGAGGATGAGGCCGACGGCGTTGCCGCCCACGGCCGTGCCCTCGCGCAGGGAGATGGGGACGGCGGCGACCAGGGGCTTGTCGGGCAGGGCGTCGAGTTCCAGCAGGTACTCGCGCAGCGCGCCCGCGCACATCGCCAGCGTCACGTCGTTCACCGTGGCGCCCGCGGCGGCGCCGACCGCGCGGACGCGGGCCAGGGGCCAGCCCTGGGCGGCGAAGCGGCGGGCGCCGGTGATCGGCACGTTGAACATCGTCTTGGGGGTCTCGTGCGGCAGGGTCGCCGACTGCTCGCGGAACGCCTGGTTGACGTACTTCACCACCGCCGGGCCGAGGCCGACGACGTCGCGGACGACGCCCGCGGCCGAGGCGAGGCCCGCGAACGGGGTCGGGGTGGTCCGCTTCGGCCGCTCGGCCGCGCCGGTGCCCTGGCGCGGGGACCACGGTGGGCGGACGCCGGTGTCCGCCGGGTCGGTGGACAGCGAGCGCTCCAGCAGGCGCAGGGCGGAGACGCCGTCGAGGAGGGCGTGGTGGGCCTTGGTGTAGACCGCGTACCGGTTGTCCTCCAGGCCCTCGATCAGGTGACACTCCCACAGCGGGCGGTGACGGTCGAGCAGGGAGCCGTGCAGCCGGGACACCAGCTCCAGCAGCTCGCGCACCCGGCCCGGGGTGGGCAGCGCCGACAGCCGGACGTGGTACTCCAGGTCGAGCTGGTGGTCGTCGGACCACACCCACTGCCCGAGGGTGCCGATCGGGCCGCGGGGCCTGCGCCGGAACAGTGGGCTGATGTCGGTGTGGGTGAGCAGTTCCCGGTGCAGTTCACCGACGTGGTCGGGGCCCGCGCCGTCCGGCAGCCGGAACACCTGGAGGCCGCCCACGTGCAGTGGGTGCTCCCGTGTCTCGCCGAGCAGGAACACCGAATCCGTCACCGGCATCACGGGCATTGCGGTCCTCCTCGACCCCGGGCAGTGGACCCGGACCCCCACGCTGCCACCCGATCGGGGTTACCGCAATCACAGTCCGGGGTGGACCGGCCGGTCAGCGCGGGTCGGAGTCGATCAGCAGCCTGCCCCCGCTGGAGATCACCACGACCTGCCGCTTGCGGACCTCCTCGGCCCCGGCGGTCGTCGTGGTGGTCACGTCGACCGGCACGTTGACCGAGCCGTTCGCGTTCGCCGTGACGCCGTTGGCGTTGCGCGAGCTGACCGACCGGAAACCCTCCCAGTACCGGGCGAACGCCGCCTCGTCGCCGAACACGGCGCGGGCGTTCGGGCCCAGCATGGCCCAGTGCTCGGCGGCGGAGCCGTCGCCGTAGAAGTCGATCACCAGCTTGCCCGCGGAGCTGAAGTCGGACACCTTGCCGTCGCCCGCCGCGGGTGCGGGGGTCGACGTGGTGGTGCTCGGCGGTTGCTGCTGCTGCGGGGGCGCCTGCCCCGGCACGGTCACGAAGCTGGTCACCGTCCCGGGCGGGGTGGCGTCCGGTTTGCCCGAGTTGGCGGCGATCACGGTCACCACCGCGGCGGCCAGCGCGACCACCACGAGCACCGCGCCGAGCAGGACGCCGCGCTTGGGGTCCGGCTGCGGGCGCGGGGCCGGGGCCGCAGCGGGCTGCTCCCGCCGGGGCGGGGGCAGGAAGCTGGTCCGCGGCGGCACCGGCGGCGCGGCGGCGGGCCGGGCGGGCACCGTGCGCTGCTCGGCGAACGGCACCGGGAGCGGCAGCGGCTGCGCGGGCAGCGGCGCGGTGGGCACCGTCAGCGCGGTCACCGCCTGCTCCATCGTCGGCCGGTTCGCCGGGTCCACGCTGAGCAGCGCCATCAGCGTGTCGGTGAGCGGACCCGCGTTGCGCGGGTGCTGGATGTTGCCGGAGGACACCGCGTGCAGCAGGGCCAGCGCGTTCGGGTTCAGGCCGAACGGCGGGGTGCCCTCGATCGCGTGGTAGAGCGTGGCACCCAGGGAGAACACGTCCGAGGCGCGGCTGGGGTCCTGGCCGCGGGCGATCTCCGGGGCCAGGTAGGCGGGGGTGCCCGCGAGCATCCCGGTCTCGGTGACCGTGCCGTCGTCGATGGCCCGGGAGATGCCGAAGTCGGTGATCTTCACCGTGCCCGCGTCGTCAAGCAGGATGTTGCCCGGTTTGACGTCGCGGTGCACGATCCCGGCCGCGTGCGCCGCGGCCAGCGCCGCCGCCACCTGCGACCCGATCGCGGCGACCTGCTCCGGCGGCAGCGTGCCGCGCTCGGCGATGACCGCCGACAGGCTGCGCGACGGCAGGAACTCCATGATCAGGCACGGGTCGCCGTCGTGCTCGGCCACGTCGAGCATGGCGATGGCGTTGCGGTGGTGCAGCCGCGCGGCGATCCGCGCCTCCCGCATCGCCCGCCTGCGCGCCTCGTCGGTCTGCGTCTGCGACAGGCCGGGCCGCACCACAAGCTGCTTGATCGCGATGACCCGCTCGAGCCGTTCGTCCTTGGCCCGCCAGACGATTCCCATGGCGCCGCTGCCGATGGTCTCGAGCAACCGATAGCGACCGGCGACCAACTGACCCTCTTCGATGACCAGGTACTCCTCGCGTGTGTGGTTCCAGGCCCCGACCTGAGTACCCGAGACTAGCGAACCGCACCGCGGCGGCGACCATTCGTCCGCCCGCGAACCGGCGGGTGCCGGGCCGCGTGAGACCCCCGTCTCACGCGACCCGGTCGTCCTCCGGCCCGGATGCCTTGACCGCGCTCATGAACCGCCGCCAACCGCAGGCCAGGGGAATGCTGAGCACCGTGAGCGGCTCCACTCCCCGAACCGCCACCCGGTCGGCGCGAACGCTCACCTCGACACAATTCCCGTTGGAACATCGGCTGCTGCGCCTGAACTGGTGCACCGGGCCCCCTCTCGCCGAGCCGCACCGCGGCGGCCCCCCGACACCCCGAGTCGGTGGTGCGCTGGATCAGCGGTGTGACAGGACTTTCACCTTCAGGTTAGCGCTCGATAACACGTGATCACCAGTGACGAAAAACGGACAACCGCTCACACCGCCGGGCACGGGTCCAGGGCGCCCGATTTGACCCGGGCCCGGAACAGGTCCCACCCCTGCTCGGGGAACACCTGGGCGGGCACGGCGGGGTTCTTGGAGTCCCGCAGGGCCACCCGGCCGTCGGTCAGCAGCCCGACCTGGACGCAACTGCCGTTGGAACAAAAGCTGCTCTGCCGGAAGTCGGCACGCATCTGCACTGGTGCACCTACTGGTGATAGGCCATGATTTCTTTGATCAAGGCGTTGGTTTCCTCCTCGTCGAGGCTTTTCTCCACGAGGGCCTGGAAGAAGCGGGTGTACCGCTCCACGTCGGCTTCCACTTCCAACCAGCGGTCACCCCCCGGTAGTTCGATGTGGACCGCGTTCCGGTCGAAATCGCTGTCGAAGGTGAAGATCACGTACGAGCACTGCATGCCCATGTCCGGCCGCGCGCTGAACGGCAGGACCCGCAGCCGGTACCCCGGCGTGTCGTTGACCAGCAGGAGTTCGGCGAGCTGGGCGCGCATGACCTCGGCCGAGCCGACCCTGCGGCGCAGCGTGGACTCGTCGAGCACGATGTCGAGCCTGGGGCGGTCGGTGCGCGCGCGGAATTCGGCCTGGCGTTTCATGCGCAGTTGAACGCGGCTGTCGACGGTGGACTGCGGCGCGTGTTCGAACAGGCCGCTGAACAGGGCCTTGGCGTATTCCTCGGTCTGGAACTGGCCGAAGATGAACGAGCAACTGTAGTCCCGTTGCAGCGACGCCTCGGATTCCAGGGAGATGTACTGGTCCATGCTGCCGGTCATGGCCTCGTTGAGGTCCAGGCCCTGCCACCAGGCCTGGCGGCGGCCGTCCCCGGCGAGGCGCAGCAGGCGGTCCTGGGCCCGCTGGTCGGTGAGGCCGTAGAGGCCGAGCAGGTCGCGGATGTCGCGCGTCTTGGGGATGCCCTGGCCGGTCTCCAGGCGCGAGATCTTGCTGGTGCTGCACTCGAGGTGGGCGGCGGCGTGCTCGAGGTGCAGGCCCGCGGCCTCGCGGAGCCTGCGGAGTTCGGCGCCCAGGCGGCGTCGGGGGATGAGCGGGCCCTGGCTGGGCATGTCCCCTCCTACTCGGCGGCGTGACCCCGGACGGTGTGGATCATGCTGCCTCGGCTGTCGTCGCGGCTTCCCGAACGGCTCAGCGCGTCGCAAAGCGACCAGGCAGGCGGGGAGCCGCTGCACAGCGTCGTGCAATTGCATGACGAGAGCCCGTCGTCGAGGTTAACACCGGTGTCCCGGGTGGGCGCCAGTGGGAACGTGGCGCGCGCACCGCTGCCCAACCTGTTGCTGGGGTTGAAATCCAGTGTTCACCAGGGAGCTCTCGGGCGGGATCACACCTTCGGATGGTTCGCGGCGCCACTGCGCCATTCGGCTGTCGCCCGAGGCGTTTGTGCTGCTCCGAACGGGTGGTGTCTCTGTATGCAATTGCATGAGGCACTTGTGTCAGGCACTTCTGTTACGCAATCTGGGTATCGGTGGCGTACGCCACACGGCGGGCGGCCTCGGGAGCCGCCCCCGCCTGGGAATGAGGTGCTCGATGAGGGAGAACCAGCAGGTCACAGCTCTTCTGACAGCAACGGTGCTGTTCGGCGCACTCGTCGTGGGGTGCGCCCCGGAGGCGGCGGGGGACGACGACGTCCTCGTGCTCGCCATGACGGCGGGGGCCAACGAGCCCGCGCCCACGTTGACCGCACGGGCGCGGCAGGAGATCACCACCGCGCTCCAGGGCGACCACGCGAGCCTGAGGGTCGTCGTGGCCGGGGACCAGCGCCCCCGGGTGGTCGAGGAAGGGGAGCTGCGGCTCCGGCGCGGGGCGCAGGTCGAGCACGACGCCGCGCGGCGCCGGGCGCTCACCCGGCAGGAGGTGCAGCGGGTGGGCGCGCTCCTGGCCGGGACCGGGAGCGGCGCCTCCCGATCGGACCCGCTCGCCCTGCTCGACCACATCGGGCGCACCCCGGGGAGGGTCACCGGGGTGCTGCTCAGCTCCGGCTTGCAGACCACCGGACCGCTGGCCACCGCGGACCTCGGCTGGGACCGGGTCGGGGCGGAGTCGACCGTGGAACGCGCCCGGTCGCTCGGGCTCGTCCCGAACCTCACCGGGAAGCGGGTCGTGTTCAGCGGGATCGGCGACACCGAGGCACCGCAGCGGCCGTTGCCGCCGCAACTGCGCAACCGGCTGGTCGACTTCTGGACGGGGCTCTGCCGCGCGGGCGGCGCGGTGGAGTGCGCGGTGGACCCCGACCCGGTGACCGGCGGGCGGCCGGTCTCGACCACACCGGTGCCCACGGTCCCGGTCCCCGAACCGCCGGTGATCTCGGAGCCGGTCCCGCAGGCCGCGCCGATCGCGCTGCCCAGCGACGTGCTGTTCGGACCCGACTCCGCCGTGCTGCTGGAGTCGGCCGGGCCGGTGCTGCGGCAGCTCGCCGGGAACCTCCCGGCGGGGGCGGGCATCACCCTGACCGGGCACACCGCCTCCGTCGGGCCCGCCGACACCGCCCGGCGGCTGAGCCTGGCCAGGGCCACCGCGGTCCGCGACGCCCTGGTGGCGCTGGGGGTGCCGGGGTCGGCGGTGACCGTCCTCGGGGTGGGGTTCGACGAGCCCCTCGCCGTCGACCGGGGAGCAGACGGCGCCCTGGACCCCGTGGCGGCGCAGCGCAACCGTGCCGTCGTGGTCGCGGTGACCGCGGGGGGTGGGCGGTCGTGAGGCGGCACCTGAGCACGGCGGAGTGGCTGCGGCACCCGTGGCGGTCCTCGACCGCGACCTCCCTCGCCCGGCGGGGTGGCGGGGGCGGTCCGGCCGAGGCGGCGCACGGGTCGCTGGCCGAGTCGGCGGCGAACCGGGTGTTCGGTCGGCGCGGGCGCCGGGTCCTGCGGTGGAGCGGCAAGGCGCAGCGGGCGGCGCTGGCGGCGGAGCTGCGCTGCGCGGACGTCGTCGCGGCCGAGGACAGGGACCGGGTCGTCGGGGGGAAGCGGGCCACGGCCTGGTCGGGGTGGTCGACCACCGCCGGGGCGGCGCGCGGCGAGCTGGCCGCGGCCAAGGCCGCGATCCGCGCCGACCGGGAGCGGGGGGTGTCCATCCACGACCACGTCCGCGGCCGGGCGGCGACGGTGCTGGCGCACCTGCTGCTGCTGGTCGACGCGGTGGCGCTGCTGGTGGTGTTCGGCCTGCTGCTCAACCTCGACTGGGCCGACCCCGGTGTCCCGGAGCTGGTGACGGCCTGCGCGTTCGCCCTGTTCGGGGCCGGGGTGCAGGCGAAGCTGGCGGTCGTCGTCGGGGAGCGGATCTGGGCCTGGCGGGTGGCCTGCGCGTACCCGGGCACCGAGCACGACCCGGCGGAGGAGTTCCCGCCGCGCGGCCCGGTGCTGGTGCTGCTGTGCCTGCTGCTGGGCCTGATCAGCGCGGGGGCGGCGGCGTCGGTCTTCCTGTGGGTCAGGTACGAGGGGCAGATGGTCGACCAGGTCGCGGTGGCGTCGGTGGTGGGGCTGGTGCTCGCGGGCTGCGCGGTCGCGGCGCCGTGGGTGCTGGTGCTCCAGCACGCCTTCGACGGGTCGCCGACGACCCGGCTGGTGGCCGGGCTCACCGCCGTGGTGCACCGGGCGGACGTCGAGCGGGCCCGCGGCCTGCGCCGGGCCGACCGGGCCATCGCCGGGGCGCGGTCGATCGACGCCAGGATGCGGCGCGAGCGGGCGCGGATCGACCTGCGCGTCGAACGGCACCTGCTGCGCGCGCACCGCACCGTCCTGCTGGCCCGCTCCTGCGCGGGGGACGGTCAGGTGGTGGGGAAGCAGGCGCCGCCCACGTGCCCGATGCTCGACACCGCGCTGGAGCAGTCGGCGGGGGCGCTGGTCCAGGCGCAGGCGATCCGGGAGGCGGTGGCGGGCACCGGCGGCCCCGCCGACGAGCGCTTCGGCCGGGAGGAGGCGCTGGTCCGCCGCGAGTGGTGACGCGGGCGGGGGTCGCGCCTTCCTCCGAGCGACCCCCGCCCAGGGGTTTCGCGCGACCGTGCGTGAGCGGGATGATGCGGTGCGAACACGGACGGTGCGCCCCCGCGGCGCGCGCCGGACAACGAGGAGGTTCCGCGGTGGCCGCACTCACGACGCACCTGCTGACGGTGGCGGAGGTGATCGCCGAGACACCCGACGCCCGCTCGATCGTCTTCGACGCGCAGCTCGAATACCGGCCCGGCCAGTTCCTGACGCTGCGGGTGCCCAGCGACGAGTGCGGCTCGGTGGCCCGCTGCTACTCGCTGTCGAGCTCCCCGCACACCGGCGACCGCCCGCAGGTCACCGTCAAGCGCACCGCCGACGGCTACGCCTCCAACTGGGTCTGCGACAACGTCGCCCCCGGCGACACGATCGAGGTGCTGGCCCCCTCGGGCGTGTTCGGCCCCAAGCACTACGACCACGACCTGCTGCTGTTCGCGGGCGGCTCCGGCATCACCCCGATCATGTCGATCATCAAGTCCGCGCTGGACCAGGGGCACCGCGAGGTCGCCCTGGTCTACGCCAACCGCGACCCCCGGTCGGTGATCTTCGCCGACCGGCTGGCTGAGCTGGCCGCGGCGCACCCCGGCAGGCTCACCGTGGCGCACTGGCTGGAGTCCGAGCGCGGCATCCCGGCGCTCGCCGACCTGGTCGACCTGGCCCGCCCGCACGCCGACCACGACGTCTACACCTGCGGCCCGCAGCCGTTCATGACCGCGGTGACCGAGGCGCTGACCGAGCTGGAGGTGCCGCGCGAGCGCAGGCACATGGAGCGGTTCGTGTCCCTGGCGGCCAACCCGTTCGAGCGGCTGGAGCAGGCCGCGGCCAAGGCGGCGGCCAAGGCGGCGGCGAAGGCGGCGGCCGAGGCGAAGCCGCTGGAGACCGCCGTGGTGACCGTGCAGCTCGACGGCGCCACGCACACCGCGGACTGGCCGGTGGGCGACGTCCTGCTCGACGTCCTGCTGGACGCCGGGATCGACGCCCCCTACTCCTGCCAGGCCGCCTCCTGCGGCACCTGCGTCTACAAGCTCGTCTCCGGTGACGTGCGGATGGACGCCGACGACCCGCTGTCGGAGGAGGAGAAGGCCGACGGCTACCGGCTCGCCTGCCAGTCGCACCCGCTGACCGAGAAGGTCGAGATCGCCTACGAGTGAGGACCGCACCGATGCCGATCGACCCCGGGGTGGCGCTCGGTGCCCGGCTGCCCGACGTCGACCACCGCTGGTCCCCGGTCGACGTGCAGCGCTACCACCTGGCCCTGGGCGCGGGCAGCGACCCGTTCGACCCGAGGGAACTGCGCTACGCCCACGAGGACGGCCTGCGTGTGCTGCCCACCTACGGCGCCCTCGTGCCCAGCCTGGGCATGTTCGACCCACCCGCGCTGACCCTGCCCGGCGTGACCGCCGACCTGTCCCGGGTGCTGCACGGCGGCCAGGCGGTGTCGGTGCGGCTGCCGCTGCCGACCGAGGGCGAGGTGCGCGTCGAGCGGTCGCTGACCCAATTGTGGGACAAGGGTTCCAGCGCGGTGCTGGTGGTCGACTCGGTGGCGCACGCACCGGCCGGTCCACTGTGGACGAGCCGGTCGACGCTGGTCGTGCGCGGCCTGGGCGGCTTCGGCGGCGACCGCGGCCCGAAGGCCGAGCGGTGGACCCCACCCGGCCCACCGGACCTCACCGTCGACTCGGTGACCCTGCCGCAGCAGGCCCTGCTCTACCGCCTGTGCGGCGACCGCAACCCCCTGCACGCCGACCCCGCCTTCGCCAGGGCCGCGGGCTTCCCGGCCCCCATCCTGCACGGCCTGTGCACCTACGGGGTGGTCTGCAAGGCCCTCGTCGGCGCGGTCCTCGACGGCGACCCGGACCCGGTCACCGACTTCGGCGCCCGCTTCACCGGCGTCGTCTACCCCGGCGAAACCCTCCGCACCCGAGCCTGGCTCAGCGAATCCTCCCTGCGCGCCCGCACCACCGTCCCCGCCCGCGACGACGCCCCCGCCCTCGACGACGTGGAACTGAGCTGGGCCTAGAGCCTGTCCTCAAAGCCGGCGACCACTCCGCCAACCGCTGGCCTGGCGGCCGGCCACCCGCAATCCCACCCTGCGCAGCTGCCGATCACCCCCGCAACCGCCGGCCCGGCTACGCGAATGCCCGGGTGGGTGGATGTGTTTGGGTGGGGGTGGCGATCATGTGCAAGCCTGCTTGGGCTGTGGGGCATCTCTTCAGCCCCACTCGGTCACACTGGGCACATGATCGCTGTAGGGGCCCCGGCCAAACACATCCACCCAGCCGGGCATACCAGCAAAATCCCGGGCTTTGAGGACATGTCCTAGCGCGCCTCAAGCAAGGACATGCCCGGGAGGTGCTGTGGATCGCTCCCGGAAGGACCCCCGGCGGCGGTGGACACGGCTTAGCATCGGCTCATGGGACGAAAGCGGGTGCTGCGCGAGGCCGGGCTGCTGGCGCTGACGGTCAACGCCCTGCGCCCGCTGCGGAACCCGTGGACTTCGCTGCCCACGTTCCTGGCAGGCTGGCTCACCGCCGAGCTGTCACCGCACCTGCTGGCCGCGGAGGCGGCGGCCACGCTCACCGGCCTCGCCCGCCGCGGCCTGCGCGACCGGGACGACCGGGTCGCCGCCGTGCTCGGCGGGCTGTCCGTCGCCGGGCTGGCCGCGCTCGCGCTGTCCGGGCGCAAGGCGGCGGCGGAGGTCGAGGCCGGGCTGCGCGAGGCGCTGGGCGAGGACTACGCCGAGGGCCTCGACCACGTGCCCACCCGGGCCGAGCTGGCGGTGCCGTGGCGGCAGGTGCTGCTGCCGTTCCGGCTGGCCGACCCGACCGTGGTGCGCCGCCGCGACCTGCCCTACGCCCCCGGCGGGCGGCGCTTCGAGCTGGACGTCTACCACCACCGCGACCAGGGGGCGAAGCGGCCGGTGCTGATCCAGGTGCACGGCGGCGCGTGGCTGACCGGCCGCAAGGACCAGCAGGGCATCCCGCTGATGCTGCACCTGGCCGCCAACGGCTGGCTGTGCGTCTCGGTGAACTACCCGCTGTCGCCGAAGACCCGGGTCGACCAGCAGCTCGTCGCGCTCAAGCGGGCGGTGGCCTGGGTGCGCGAGCACGCCGCCGAGTACGGCGGCGACCCGGGGTTCGTCGCCGTCACCGGCGGGTCGGCGGGCGGGCACCTGGCGACCATGCTGGCGCTGACCGGCAACGACCCGCGGTGGCAGCCCGGGTTCGAGGACGCCGACACCTCGGTGCAGGCCTGCGCGCCGCACTACGGCGTCTACGACCTGGCCGCCGAGACCGAGACCCGCGCCGCCACCGTGCGGCTGTCGCTGCTGCTGAGCCGCTACGTCGTCGGCAAGGACCCGCGCCGGTACCCGGAGCTGTACCGGAGCCTGTCGCCGCTGGCGCAGGTGCGGGCCGACGCGCCGCCGTTCTTCGTGGTGCACGGCGCCGCCGACACCCTGGTCCCGGTGCCGGAGGCGCGCGAGTTCGTGCGCCGCCTGCGGGCGGTGTCGACGAACCCGGTCGCGTACGCGGAGATCAGCGGCGCGCAGCACGCGTTCGACGTCTTCCCCTCGATCCGCAGCGCGCACGTGCTGCGCGGGGTGGCCCGGTTCCTGGAGTGGACGAGCCGCAATCGACCCTAGACCGGTGCAGTGTCCACAGGCATGCTGTGCGGCGTGACCGAGAACCCCCCCGTCCCCGCCTTCGACCTCATCGGCAGCCGCTACGACGAGTCCTTCGTGGAGCGCGACGTCCAGATCGCCGAGGCGCAGTGGCTGATCGACCAGCTCCCCGCCGGGTCGCGGGTGCTGGACCTGGGCTGCGGCAGCGGCCTGCCCACCGTCAAGCAGTTCGTCGACGCGGGCATGGAGGTCGTCGGCGTCGACGAGTCGTCGGTGATGCTCGACCTGGCCCGCGAGAACGCCCCGGGGGCCACGTTCGTCCACGGCGACCTGCGCGACCTGGCCGACCTGGGCGAGTTCGACGCGGTGGCCACCTTCTTCGCCCTGCTGATGCTGCCCAAGGCCGACATCACCGCCACCCTGCGCGCCGTCCGGGGGCTGCTGCGCGGCCCGAAGCTGCTGGTGATCAGCATGGTGCAGGGCGACTTCGACGCGTTCCCGGTGAACTTCCTCGGCTCGCCCACCACGGTCACCGCCTACCCGCCGGACCAGCTGCGCCGGGTCGTGGCGGACGCCGGTTTCGACGTGCTCGACCTGCGCGAGTTCGAGGCCGAGGCCGAGCCCGGCCGCATCGAGGTCCAGCTCTACCTGCGCGCCACCGCGAAGTGACCCCGCGGCGGCCCGGTTCCGCGGAACCGGGCCGCCGCGGGGTCCTGCCCGTGTCCTGCCTGGAGCCCGTCCGGTCGGGAAGCGGAAGGGGCCCGGCGTCGATCGCCGGGCCCCTTCCGCGACCGAGGGGGAGTCCTATAGCCACTCACCGGCGGTCAGGCCGCCGCGCAGGCGGTTGAGCGCGCGGTGCTGGGCGACGCGGACGGCGGTGGCGGTGAGGCCGATGGCGGTGGCGGTCTCCTGCGCGGAGAGGCCGACGACCAGGCGCAGCACCAGGATCTCGCGCTGGCGGGGGGCCAGGGTGTCGAGCAGGCCCACCAGGCGTTCGCGCATCTCCCCGCGCAGCATGGACTGCTCCGGGCCCAGGCCGTGGTCGATGGTGTCGGGGACGTCGGCGACGGGGTCGGAGCGGTCGCGGCCGGAGCGGCGGTAGTAGTCGGCGACCTTGTGCGAGGCGATGCCGTAGACGAACGGCAGGAACGACTCGCGGTCGTCGGAGTAGCGGGGCAGGGCGCCGAGGACGGCGAGCAGGATCTCCTGGGCGACGTCGTCGGCGGAGGAGAACGCGCTGCCGGTGCGGCCGATGCGGGCGCGGCAGTAGCGGATGATCGCCGGGTTGATCCAGGCGAACAGCGTGCCCTGGGCTTCCCTGTCCCCGGCGAGCGAGGCGGCCACCAGCTCGTGGAAGGCGGTGCTCTTGAGCCGGGTGAAGACGGCGTCCGTCGAGGCCGAACGGCCGGGACGGGCGGTTGTGTCCGGAACGGACGGGGTAGCTGAACTCACTTGAGCCCCCAGAGATAGCGGCACACCGAAAGAGGAGAGGACACGCCGTCGGAATTCGGGACGACGCTGCTGTCCCGGCTCACCGCTCCACCCGTCCGCATGACAGTCGGATTCGATGGTGGCCCTGACGGAGAGTGATGGTAGCCGGGATTTTGGCTCCGCACCAGAGGCGCGACTGCTGCATACGAGGGATGGTTCTAGATTCAACCTCAGCACGGTTAGGGTCCAAGGTCCCTATGCGGACAGGACCGTACGCAGTTCGGGCCCGACCCCCGCCGAACGCCCCGCCCAGCCCCTCACCTGCGCATCTCTCGAATCCCGGCAACCGACGTACCCTGGAGGTGCGCGACGGGGACCACAGCCTGCCCCGTTCCGGGGCAAACGGTGGACAACAGTGCGGCCGTGCTCCCGGCAGCGTGAGCGGCGCTACGCCGAACGAGTGATGCCCTGCTCGAATGGAGCAGTGGCACCCGGCGCGGCGTCGTCGAACCCGGCCCACCCGAACGGGGATGCATTTCGCCATGGACATGAGCCAGCCGATCGTCGTGGTCCTGCACGGCGCCGACCGCCCGCCCGCGATGGGACCGGTCGAGGCGCTGTCGCGGGTCCGCTACACGACCGCGGGCGGGCTGTGGTCGGCCCTCAACGGGGCGCACGCACTGTTCGTGTGGGACTCACGGACCCCCGTCCTGGCCCGCGTGTGGGACGCCGCGGACTCGCTGCGGTGGGTGCACGCGGCCAGCGCGGGTGTGGACAACCTGCTCTTCCCCGGGCTGCGCGACAGCGACGTGCTGCTGACCAACTCCCGCGGCGTGTTCGACGAGCCGATGGCCGAGTACGTGCTCGGCCTGGTGCTCGCCTTCGCCAAGGACCTGCCCACGACCATCCGCCTGCAGCAGCGCAGGCACTGGAGCCACCGGGAGACCGAGCGGCTGGCGGGCTCGCGGGCGCTGGTGGTCGGCACCGGTCCGATCGGCCGCGCCATCGGCCGCAAGCTCGGCGCCGCGGGGGTCATCGTCTCCGGGGTGGGCCGGGTGGCCAGGGCCGCCGACCCCGACCTGGGTGACGTGGTGCCGATGGCGGGGCTGCGCGCCGCGCTGCCGCACCACGACTGGGTGGTCCTCGCCGCTCCGCTCACCCCCGAGACGACCGGGCTGATCGACGCGGCCGCCCTGCGCGCCATGCGCGGCACCGCCCGGCTGGTCAACGTCGGCCGCGGCGGGCTGGTGGTGCAGCCGGACCTGATCGACGCGCTGGACTCGCGGGAGATCGCGGGCGCGGCCTTCGACGTGTTCCGCGACGACCCGCTGCCGCCGTCCTCGCCGCTGTGGGACATGCCGAACGTGCTGATCTCCCCGCACATGTCCGGGGACGTCGTCGGCTGGCGGGAGGAGCTGGTGCGCCGCTTCCAGGACAACCTGGAGCGCTTCCGCGACGGCAGGCCGCTGGTGAACCTGGTCGACAAGCGCCGGGGCTTCGTGCGCGGCGGTTCCTGAAACCGATTTGTCGCTTCCCCGTAACCGGCGGAAATCGGCCCTGGCCTGCACTTTTCACTCCGATGGGGGATAGTTCGAGCACTCCGGCAAACAGGTGACGCCGGTCACAGAGGTCGAACGAACCCGCTTGCTACTCTAGAGTAGGTAAGCCAGATCGGACGGTTCGACACTGAGGTGGGAGCACCATGGCCACGAAAGAGGGAACGGGCACCGCGCAGCCCAGGCGGGACGCCATGGGCACGGTCCTCGCGGCGCTGAACAAGCTGGCGAGCACGGAGGTGCTCGACCGCTTCGGCCTGCGCAAGCCGGTGGAGCGCGGGCTCTACGAGGCGACCAGGAGCGGCTTCACCGCGGTCGGCGCGGCCAGCCGCACGTTCGCCTCGGCCACCAAGCAGAGCAAGCCCAAGCGCCTGCCCTCGGCCCCGGAGCGCGGTCTGTTCGACCTGACGCCCGACGAGGAGCAGGGCATGATCCGCGACACGGTGGTGGAGTTCGCCGCCGAGCAGATCCGCCCCATCGCCGCCGACGCCGACGCCAAGTGCGAGGCGCCGCAGGGCCTGCTGTCGCAGATCCAGGAACTCGGCGTCACCCTGGTCGGCGTGCCCGAGGAACTCGGCGGCCTGGGCACCGAGCGCTCCGCGGTCACCAACGTCCTGGTCGCCGAGGCCCTCGCGCACGGCGACATGGGCCTCGCGGTCGCCTGCCTGGCGCCCTCGGCGGTCAGCACCGCCCTGGTCCAGTGGGGCGACGAGACCCAGCAGGCCACCTACCTGCCCGCCTTCGTCGGCGACAACGTCCCGGCCGCGGCCCTGACCATCCAGGAGCCCACGCCGCTGTTCGACCCGTTCAAGCTCAAGACCAAGGCCTACCGCACCGCGGGCGGCTTCGTCATCGAGGGTGTCAAGTCCCTGGTGCCGCGGGCCAACCAGGCCGAGCTGTTCGTCGTCGCCGCCGACCTCGACGGCCGCGGCCCGGCGCTGTTCCTGGTCGAGTCCGGCTCCGCGGGCGTCTCCGTCGAGTCCGAGCCCGCCATGGGCCTGCGCGCCGCGGGCATGGGTCGCCTGCGCCTGGACAAGGTCGCGCTGCCCGCCACCGCCCTGCTCGGCGGCGGCAAGGCCGACGTGTTCGCCGAGTGCGTGCGGCTCTCCCGCATCGGCTGGTGCGCCCTCGCCCTGGGCACCGGCCAGGCCGTGCTCGACTACGTCATCCCCTACGTCAACGACCGGGTGGCGTTCGGCGAGCCCATCTCGCACCGGCAGAGCGTGGCGTTCATGGTCGCCAACATCGGCATCGAGCTGGAGGGCATGCGCCTGCTCACCTACAAGGCCGCCTCGCGCGCCGAGCAGGGCAAGCCCTACGCCCGCGAGGCCGCGCTGGCCCGCAAGCTGTGCGCCGACAAGGGCATGCTGATCGGCAACGACGGCGTGCAGCTCCTCGGCGGCCACGGTTTCGTCAAGGAGCACCCCGTGGAGCGGTGGTACCGCGACCTGCGGGCCATCGGTCTGGTCGAAGGCATCGTCCTCGTCTGAGGGCCCACACGAGGCGTAAGGAACACAGGGAAATGACGATCAACCTCGAGATCCCCAAGAAGTTCGAGCAGCTCGTGGAGCAGGCCCACGCCGCCGCCGCCGAGTTCTTCCGGCCCAACTCCCGCAAGTACGACCAGGCCGAGCACACCTACCCCAAGGAGCTCGACATGCTGGCCGCCCTGCTGGACGGCCTCTCGGCCTCCGGCAACGGCACCGGCGCGGGCGGCGTCCGCCGCGGCGACGGCAAGAAGGACAAGGAGCAGGGCAACCGCAACGGCTCCAACCTCCAGCTCCTCCTGGGCACCATGGAGATGTGCTGGGGCGACGTCGGCCTGCTGCTGTCGATGCCGCGCCAGGGCCTGGGCAACGCCGCCATCGCCTCGGTCGCCAACGACGAGCAGCTCGAGCGCTACAAGGGCAAGTGGGCCGCCATGGCCATCACCGAGCCCGACACCGGCTCCGACTCCGGCGCCATCCGCGCCACCGCGGTCAAGGACGGCGACTACTACGTCCTCAACGGCGAGAAGATCTTCGTGACCTCCGGCGAGCGCGCGGACTGCGTGGTCGTCTGGGCCACCCTCGACCGCAACCTGGGCAAGGCCGCGATCAAGTCCTTCGTGGTCGACCGCGGCACCCCCGGCTTCGAGCTGGTGCGCCTGGAGCACAAGCTGGGCATCCGCGCCTCCGACACCGCCCACTTCCGCCTGGACAACGTCCGCGTCCACAAGGACAACCTGCTGGGCAGCCCCGAGGTCAACACCGAGCAGGGCTTCGCGGGCGTCATGCAGACCTTCGACAACACCCGCCCCCTGGTGGCCGCCATGGCCATCGGCGTGGCCAGGGCGTCGCTGGAGGAAACCCGCCGCATCCTGGAGGAGTCGGGCGTCGTCATCGACTACGACCGCCCCGCCCAGACCCAGTCCGCCGCCGCCGCCACCTTCCTCCAGCTCGAAGCCGACTGGGAGGCCGCGTACCTGCTGGCCCTGGAAGCGGCGTGGATGGCCGACAACCGCAAGCCCAACTCGCTGCAGGCCTCCATGGCCAAGGCCAAGGCCGGGCGCACCGGCTCGGACGTCACGCTGCGCTGCGTGGAGCTGACGGGGTCGCTGGGCTACAGCGAGAACTCGCTCCTGGAGAAGTGGGCCCGCGACTCGAAGATCCTGGACATCTTCGAGGGCACCCAGCAGATCCAGCAGCTCATCGTGGCCCGCCGCCTGCTCGGGAAGTCGTCCTCCGAGCTGAAGTGACGTAGTACCAACAGTTCTGACACGGTAGCGCCCGAGTCCCCTGTGGACTCGGGCGCTGCTGTGCGTGGTGGCTGCCAGAGGTGTTTTCATGATCAGGCCGTCGTCAGGCCGTCTGAGCGAGGACTAGGCCGCGAGGCTGGAAGACCGTGTCGACGGCCCGCCGAGCCCGCTCCCCGCTGGACGGCATGAGGTGGGTGTAGGTCTCCAGCGTCGTCTTCACGTCCGAGTGCCCCAGGTACTCGGCCAGCTCCTTGATGGAGACGCCGTTGGCGAGCAGCGTCGAGGCGAAGAAGTGCCGCAGCGCATGCATCCCGTCGATCCTGCGCCGGTAGACGAGCCCAGCCTCAGCGAACGCGGGCATCCACTCCACCTTGTTGAACAGGTCCCCGTACCAGGGACGGCCGTCCTCCCGCATGAGCACCAACTCAACCGTCTCAGGCCGCCCGTCCGCCGTCGACCACGGCAGGGTGACCATCCGCGTCCCGTACCGCTCCACGTGGTCGTCCACGGCATCGATGACGCCCTCCCCGAGCGGAACGTCACGGGTCTTCCCGCCCTTCGGCAGCGAGAACACCAGCGTCTTCCCAACCACGCGAATTTGCCGCACGACGTGGAGCGTGCCGGTTCCCCGGTCGATGTCCGCCGTTGAAAAGCCGAGGATCTCGCCTTGCCGCAACCCCGCACCCGCCCCTAGCGGCACGGCGATCGCATTCCGCCCGGAAAGGCCCGATGCCACCCCGTTCAACCGCCCTTCCGTCCACGGCACCAGTCGCCGTTTGACCGGCTTGGGACGGCTCACGCTGCGAGCGAGAAGCGGGTTCGACCGGATCTTCTTGTCATCGATGGCTGCGGACATGATCGAGACCATCATGTCGAACAGCAGCAGTTGGTAGCTCTGTTCGAGCCCGGCCTCAGTCATCGACCCCAGCCATTCACGGATCGTGGCCGTGTCGATGCTGCTCAAGAATCGCTTGCCGAAGTACGGAACGAGCTGACTCCGCAACCGACTGCGCAATGTCTCCTGAGTCTTCGCGTCCTGCGACTGGCCTTTCAGCCAGCTCTCGGCATGGGCCTCGAACTTGACTCGACCGGCATCCGCATCCACGTAGATCCCGGCGAGAACATCATTCTCGACCTTGGTCAAGAAGTTCCGAGCCGCTTGCAGTTTCTTGTCCGCAAACGACTCGGCCTTCTCTTCCCCGTCCGAGTCAACATATCGGACCTTGTACCGCAGACCCTTCCCATGGAGCGAAGTCTTCTCGCGGGTCGGCCGCCCCTTGGCGTCAAGAATCGGCCGACCGGTCTCCGGGTCTTTCGCCGCCCGGTACCAGCGATCTTGGATATGTCCCACAGTCGACCCCTACGCGGCTTCGCTGAACCAGGTACGGACCTCGACCGGGTCATAGCGCAGGTGCTTTCCGAGCTTCCGAGCCCGAGGACCGAAGTCCCGCTTGCGCCAAGCTCGGATGGTTTCAACCGGCACCGCCAGGTAGCGTGCCACGTCTTCCACGGTCCAGAGACGATCAATTGAACGGACGTTGTCCATAGCTGTTCCCCCTGGTCAAGCGGCCATCGGCCGAGTTGCTGAAAGATTCGGGTCGTCCCCTGGTGGTGGTTGCGCGGCGAGTAGCGCCCGTTCGTATTCGGCCCGCCAGGTGATGCGCTCGGATATCGCGTGCATGAGCAGGTGCGCCCGTGGTGGGGCGTTCTGGTCGCCGGGTGCGAGCTTGCGCCAGACCAGCCGGGCGGGGTCTTCCCGCGGCTTGCTGATCCCGACCGCTGCCAACATGCGGTGTACGAACGCGGCCCGGTCGGCTTTGTGCTCGGCGAGGGTCTTGCCCGACCACTTCCGCGAGACCAGCACCCGCCGCCCCGGCAGTCCGAGCGTGCTCCGCCGGTGTGCCCGCCCCTTGCAGTGCCCCGGGCTGGTCTTCGAGCTGGCCCCCTGGGGTTGGATGCCGTAGAGCAGCCAGACCGCGCACCGAGGCGAGCACGGGGTGACCTCAAGTTCGGCGTGCAGCCGGTCGTGGTGTGTCCGTTGGGCGTCGGTGGTGGCCTGGATGACCTCACCTGTGGACTTGGTGAGGTACTTGGTTAGGTAGCCGATGTGGCGCCCTGCTTCGTCGGAGCCGCCGAGGATGCCCTTGGAGTGCACTTGTGCCCCGAAGGTGGCCACGTGCGCGGGCGCCTCGATCTGGTCGACAGCGTCGGCCCAGGTGGTGAGGGGTTGGCGGGTGTCGGGGTCGACGAAGGCCCGGGCGTCGGGTTCCCACACCGGCATCCGGTAGCCGCCATAGAGTTGTTCGTCGTGCGGTGGCCACCAGACTTGCAGGTACGTCGCCGCCGTGACCTGGCGCAGCACCTCATGCGGGATGGTGCCCCGGATCGCGGTGTGCAGGTGCGGAGCGGTGCGCTTCTGCGGTTCCACGGTGGCGAAGTACTGCACATCCCACCCGACAACGCGGCGCAGGTTCTGCCACCACCGGTCCACCAGGGAGGCGAAGTGCACCGCGTCCCGAGCAGCCCGCCGATAGTCATACCGGGCAGGGTTGACCGGCGACCCGTCCCCACGGACCGGCCCGTAGGAATCGCAGGTCAGGGTGACGAACATCGAGGGCCGGTAGCCCCCGGCGTACTCCCGGCCGACCGTGCGCTTCTCCACCTTCCGCCGAGGCAGGTTCGGGGCGTCCTGGCGCCGCCTGGTCGACCGGGCCGGTGTCCGCTTGCCCGCACCGTCGGGGTTGGGCATCCGTCCCCGCACACCCATCGCGTGCAGCTCGTCATCCACGGTGCGGATTTCCTCGCGGAGTTCGTCCGCATGACCGGCTTCCCCTGCCTCCACCGATTCCCGGTAGGCGGCGACGAGGTCGGCTCGGTACTCGACCATGGCCCGCTGATCGGAGGTGGGTTCGCCGCGTTGGTCGATGGGTTCGGTGCTCATGTGCCAGCCTTCGCGGCACTGGACCATCCGCAACGCCCGGGCCTTCTTCGCGCAGGGCGCGCACACGGAATCCACTGTGGACCCGCAGGGGACGCCGATGTAGCGGACTGCTCCGGTGTCGGAGTCGGTGACCTCCATCGTGAACGGTCGAACACACACCCCATGCTGCTCAGCCGCCGCCGTGATCACATCCGCCGACAACGGCCCGCGTAACCGAATCACCGTGTCGTCCTGCTCCGGTGTGCTCATGCCGCCTCACCGCCCCGCTCGGTCTTGTCCGGGAACGGCACCACCGTCGCCGAGGTGCCCGTGATGTAGTGACGCAGCTCGACCAGGTCCGTGTCCGTGGGGTAGAACGCCCGAGCCCGGACGGGTTCCCGCTTGCCGTCTTCCTTCACCCAGGCGACCCCGGGTGTGTGTTCGCTGATCTCGTGCGCGTTCGCCCCGCGTGCCCGGACACCATCGCCAAGGACCATGTCCACTTGGGCGGCTTCATCCAGGCGCAGCGCGGTGCGGGTGGTGAACAGGTTGCGGAACGGCACGATCTCCTTGCGTGGGTCCTGGACCAACGCCAGCACCCCGAACCCCGGTGCCCGCCCCTGCGAGGTGATGGTCTGCAACGCCGCCTGCGCCCGCTCCCGCAGCTTGCGATCCGGCTGATACGCGATCAAGTCCGCCAACTCATCGACCACCACCAGCGTGAACGGCTCCCCGGTGTCCCGAGACCACCACCGGCGCACACCCCGATACCGGCCCGCCCGCTCCCGCACGTCGGCGGCGACCTGTTCCAGCAGCTCCACAGCAGCCGGGCCGTTGTCATAGGCGAGCCGGGCGAACAACTCCGGTGCCTGCCCCAGCTCCATCCCGCCCTTGGGGTCGACGCCCACCAGGCGCACGGCCCCGGACCGGATCAGCGGTGCGAGAGCCCACAGGGTCGCCCACAGCACCGACCCCTTGCCCGCCCCCTGCACCCCGACGACCAGGTGTTGTCCGCCGAGGAGCCGCAGCCGCCAGGGCTTGCCGGTCTCGGTGCGCCCGATGGTCACCCGGCGCAGGTCCACCGCGGATTCCTCTGCCAACGCGGGCACCGGCAGCACTCGGGCCAGTGGGTCAGCGTGCACCAGGTCCAGCGCCAACGACCCGGGCCGGGTCACCCGCACCCGACACGAGCGGGCACCGAAGGCATGCGCCAAGCCCGACGCGCGCGCTTCCCACTGCTCCGGTGCTTGGCCTTTGACCATCCGCACCCGCACCACATCGCGCCACCAGTCCGACCGGGTGCGCCGCAGCTTCGGCAGGTACTCCCGTCCTCGCGCCTTCCCGTCGAGCGAGGTCAGCCGCATCACTGTCCGCCACTGCGGCGCGTAAACGAACGCCCGCCGGACCTCCGTGCGCCCCCACCGCGTCCACCTGCGGAACCCGTCAACGTCACGCCACCACCACACGGCGAGGCCCGCAGCAACGAGGAGGGCCAGGCCGCCGAGCCACCACGGCCCCAACCGGTGGACACCCACGCCCACCAGCCCCACAACAACCGAGGTCGGGTAGTACCAAGCCACCCGCACCGCCTTGACCAGCACCCAACCGGCGATGAGCACCAGGGCGACCGGGGTGAGCACAAGTTTGGCTGTGCGGGGCAGCAGGGTCCACCACGGCAGCCGAGGCCGGGCCACCTCCAACGGGGCGGGATCGACCCACTTGTCACGTCGGGTCATCGGCCACCCCCGAAGAGATGAGTCGTTTCAGGGTGCGGACGGGTTCTGGGGGTTGACCGGGTCTGGTGGTGATCTTCTAGGGTTGTCATTGTCTGCTCCTGCGAGTGGACAGGCACAGGAGCGGCAGGCCGCCAAACCATCCCGCTTCTGTGCCCTTTTAGTTTGTTCCCTAACAAGAGGCGTGCGTCATCACCGCGCCACCAGGGCGCGGACATGTTTGTCTGTTGTGGACTTTCGGGGTCAGTGCTCCCGCAGCCAGGTCCGCCACTGATGCGACGGCGCGGCCACCGAGTCGAGGTGGTCGAGGACCTTGCGGTAGGTGCGTACGTCGCCGGGGTTGTCGAGCAGGGTGGTCATCCCGTGGTGGTCGAGGCGGACGTAGCGGGTGGTGTTGCGCAGCCGTACCAGCTCGAACGGTTCCAGTCCGTGCACGCCGGTGACCTGACCGGGCAGGAACCGCAGGTGCACCTGCTCACGTCCAGCGAGGTCGACGAGGTAGGCGAACTGCTCCGCTCGCTGATGTGCGGGAAGTGCTGAGGGCATGGTGACCGCCTGCCGGGTCAGATACACCACAGTGTGCTGCCCCTCCTCCCACGGCCGTCGGTGCTCCGGCCTGGTGGGTTGTCCGGTGAGCAGGCAGTGGTAGCCGGAGGTGCGCAACCTTGGTGGCAGCACCCACGGTGCCACGATCACCGATTCCCGGGTCAACTTGTGCAGACTGTCCAGCACCTCATCCCGGTGGTGGACTTCCCCGGCCCCGGTGACGCTGGTGACCCACAACCGGCGCACCCGCTCCCGGGCGTCCCCATCCCACCCGAACGCGGCCCCGAACGCCCCCAACTCGTACTCGGAAATCTCCCGTTTGCCCATCATGCACCGGTTCACCGTGGCCGAGGACATCCCCGTCAACTCCGCCAACGACCGACACGTGTACCCGAACCGGGCCGCCTCATCACGCACCACCGACGCCAACGCCAACCGCGCCACCGACACGAACGACAACGGCGCTGCGGCGCTCTCGCTCTCACGCATGACGAGCACCCGGGACCACCCCCTTGCCCCGGTCCAGTTCCAGTTGCGCGGCCTGGGCGTGTTCCCGCTCCCGCGTGGCCCAGTACAACGCCTCGTGATGGTGGAACCGGTCGACCTCGGCCACCGCCGCATAGATCCGCGCCGACTCCCGGAAGAACGCCACCCGCTCCACAGCAGGAGCCGACTCCACCGGCCGCCGAGGTCCCAGGTAGGCGTGTGCCTCCTGCAACGTCCGAATGGACTGTGGTGACTGCGTGGACTTCGGTCGCCGTGTCACCGTGGCCCCCGAACCCGCCGAACCCGTGACGCCCGGATCTGTGAGACCCGAGCCGTCCAGTCCGACGCCTGTGCGGTGAACGCCTGCCCCGCCGCTTCCACCGCAGCCAACGACCACCACGTGCCCGTGCAGTACTTGGCGATTTCCTGCCATGCCGCCGCCACGTCCGCCGAGGTCTCGGCCATCATCCGGGCCGCTTCCGGGTCCCCCGGGGGAGCTGCCGAGACCGTCTCGGAGGCGTGTCCGTACTTGCGGTACGCGGACTCCCACCGCGACAGCACCTCCACAGGAACGCCCCCTACGGCACTGGAATCGGGCAGCGACGAGGCGAACTCGGTCCCGTTCGGCTCGGAAGTCACCACGATCACGCCGCCTTCTCCGACTCACCCGACACCCGCGACGACCGCGCACCCGAACCCGCACCGGAGCCCGAGCCCGCCGCATGGAAGCCCGTCGCCCGGAACACGTACGCCTGGTACTTGAACTCCCCGTTCCCAGCCACCCGGGGCTCAGCGGTCAACCCGTCCAACTCCACCGGCCGCAACCCCGGCAACACCTCCGCCGTGGTCGGCACCGGCTGAACATCGGCCAACAACACCAGGTCGAAGGACGCCCGCTTGGCGTTGACCTCCGACGGGTCGGTCACGGTCGCCTTCCACTGCCGCTTACCGGTCACCTCGTCCACCTTCTGCCGCACCGGCCGACCCGCCGACCGGTCCTCCCTGCTCTGGTACTCCGTGTCCGGGGACACCTCACCCATGAGCACCAGACCCTGCGGGAACGCCACCCCGAACTCCACGGGGAACCTGTGCCCCCTGGCAATCGCCATGATCGAATCTCCCTGCACCAGGCGACCGCAGTCTCGGCCGCTGATACCAGATTCGGCCCAAATTTGTCTGCTCCAGAGGCCACCTAGGTACACCTTGAAGCTTCCTGGTCTGTGAAAATCCACTCTAAGTACACTCTTGGTGCTACCGTCGTCTCCCTGACCTACACGGGGGACCAGATGCCAGACACCGAGATCGCACTCAAAGTCCTGCTCAGGCAGCGCCACCTACAGGGCCACCAAGCCTTCTGCCGAGAGTACGACCGCGTAGCGAAACGCGTCGAGCCGCACATGATCGGCAAGCACCCGGGCCGCGCCCAGTTCTACAAGTGGCTTTCCGGCAGACTTCTCGGCCTGCCTTACGCCGATCACTGCCGCATCCTTGAAGCCATGTTTCCCGACTGGACCGCCGACAGGCTGTTCGCCCCTCACTCCGCCCACCTCGACTACGTCCCCGACAACGTCCCAGTCCCACAGACCCCTGAACGCCGCCCCACCTCAGACCCGGTAGTCGAGGCCCAACCACTCACCGCCGGCGAGACCGAGAAGACCGCCCGCCCTATCGGCCTCCGTCCCCACATCGCCAACGCCTTCACTGCGGACCGTGTCACCATTGACTTCGCAGGGTTCTCAGGTGAAACCCTCCACGGGGCCATGCAAGAACCTCTCGACCAGATCCGCTCTGGCGAGCTGCGCCCCCAGTCCATCGCCGTCCGCATCCTGGTCCCAGACACCACCGCCCCCATGGCCATCCCTTGCCGCGCCGAAGACCGCGCCGACTCACCAGAGTTCAGAGCCCGAGCACACAGCATCATGCGCCGTCACCTCGGGGCCATCACCGACTCCTTCGCCGAGCTGCACTCCCTCGGCTTGGTTGAGAAGTCCGAAGCAGTTGTCAAAGTCCATCACGCCGCCCCCATGTTCAAGCTCTACATCCTCAACAATACCGAAGCCTTCTTCGGCTTCTACCCCGTCGTTCCTCACACCATCGAACTCGGAGGCACCCCCACCCCCATGTACGACCTCATGGGCAAAGACGCACTCCTCTTCCAACACTCAGCCGCATCCGGCCAGTACGTTGAACAAGCCCGCACCTGGTTTGACAGCATGTGGACCACCCTCGCCGACGAGTACGCCCTATGACCCGCGTGCACGACTGGCAGGCTGCGCGAACTGAGCTGAATAAAACAAAGCTTCTCTTGCTCGATTTTGACGGACCTGTGTGCTCCGTTTTTTCCGGCCTATTGGCAAGTGAAGTAGCCATACGGCTTCGCAATCATTTGTATGGTTTAGTTTCGGGACCTCTGGTTGGTCTAGATAAAACAAGCTCCGATCCTTTCGACGTGCTTTCCTATGCGGTGACCCACACGCCCGAGCACGTCGCGGCCATCGAATTCCAATTCACTCAACAGGAGTGCAAAGCGGTTCAATCGGCGCAACCCACAGCAGGTGCGCACGCTCTCATTAAGGAGTGGAGTCGAGACGGGCGCCCGCTCGCTATTGTCAGCAACAACAGCGTTGATGCGATTCGCCTATACCTTGACATTCATGACCTGACCCACGCCGTGTCCTTAATATCGGCGCGCACTCCGCAGGTTGTTGACAAGCTTAAGCCCGCACCTTATCTAATTAATATGGCCGTAAGCGGTCTGAATATTGACCCGAAAGACGCAGCCTTTATAGGGGATTCTCTATCTGACCTGGTCGCCGGGACCAGTGCGGGGGTGACACGCATTGCGTTCGCCAATAAGGCGTGGAAGCGGGCTGCTTTGGGCTCAACTTGCGACATTTTGATAGAAAAATTTGGCCGATGACAACGGATGTTGAAAGCCGGTTTTTTCTTTGTGGAACTCGGAACTTCGGTAGTCGCCTTAAGGGCTCATTGACGTCAACTGTATCGCTACTGTTGAACGCGTATGTGCACACGTGCTTTAAGGCAGCAGAGGCTACGCGCGGTTCCCTCGTTCCGTAGCTACTCCTTAAATCTGTTTGCTTTTATTTGATGCAGTTTCCATCGAAATCGAGATTTTAGTATCCGTAGACTCCAATAAACCTTACGGGGGTTCATTTTATGAAACAAATTTCGCAAGGTCGCAAAACTTGAGAGATTTCGAGGGAGGCGGTGACCTGAAGGATAGATCCTCCACCGCCTTCCCGAACCGTCGGCCAGTGTCGCCGACCAAGTGCGAACTTCGATCGACTCCCAGGGTATCTCACGGGAATCCTTAGGATTTGGCCTTCTTCTCGTAACGCTCCCAGGGGAGGCAGGATCGGTTTGGCGGGTGATACTCTTACCTGAATCTACAATGACTGGGCGGGTCAAATCGGGGGCAACGGTAACGGCGGTTAAGCGAATGCTGCCATGTTGCGCATGGTCATCGTAAATCATGTTCTGAGGGAAGGGGTGATAATCAAACCGGTTATTATACCGCTTGTAGTGAACCACCCATTCGATCGCCTCGATGTATACTGGAAGATCGCCCCCGTTTCGGACGCAAAAAGTAATTGCAAAGTCGAGTGTGTTGTCATTCTCTCGCGGATCTTCTTTTTTGTCCGCCCAGATTCCAACTTTTGATATATGGGACTGTCGACGCTCTTTTCTGTCTCTAAGAAGTACAATTATTGCGATCCATAATGAACCTGCTCCAGCCCACCCTGGAACATTGCCCCACTGTAAGTCAGAGAACGAATTGATGAGCCAGTCCATTGGTCCTCCACCTAACAGTTGCATCGAAGCTTTCAGTCTAGATCGTGAGCTACTCTGTAGCGTGGGTGATGTATCAGCTTGCCGAATTTGGCTCTAGGGGATCAAGGCCGCGCCGCCTGCGCGGCGCGGCACCGGTGTGCCCGTCACGCTGGGGTGGTGGCCCGGTGTCCGTCGCGCCACGGCGCGGGCTCCCGCTTCGCTCCGCCCGCGCGGGCGCGCGGCACCAGCCGACAGCCCGGCCGGGGCGGTGCCACACCGCGCAGGCGACGCGAAGGCGAACCCTGGGAGCAGCGACCGGCAGTAGACAGGGTCACCGCGGAGCGCGCGAGGGGCTTCCTCATCGGCGAATGATCTTACGGTGGGAGCCGGTCATCAAGAGCGCCTGCGGCGTCGCTGCGCGATGAGGCGGGGCCTCACTCTTGACAACCGGCTCCCACCGTCAGGGCGGCCGAGGACGAGGAAGAAGGGGGCGAGTAAGCCCCTGGGGAGAGGTGGCGGGCGACTACCGGTTTCAAGATCAGGCCGTCTACAGGCCGTCAGACGTCGAACTGTGCCGACCGACAATGACCAACGACGACCACAAACGCCCAGGTCAGAGGGTGTGCGGTCAGTAACGGCCGCAGGTCCGTTTTCCTCGGGATAAGAACCTCGACATCTTCGAGGGCACCCAGCAGATCCAGCAGCTCATCGTGGCCCGTCGCCTGCTCGGGAAGTCGTCGTCCGAGCTGAAGTGACGTAGTACCAAGAGTTCCGCCACGGCAGCGCCCGAGTCCCCTGTGGACTCGGGCGCTGCCGTGCGTGGTGGCCGTCAGGGGCGAGTCAGAACCCGGAGCAGCTTGCCGAGGCGAACTCGCCGCTGGCCTGCGCGGTCTTGGCTTCCTTGCCGTCGACCACCACGCTGCACGTCACCTGGCCGCCCTTCATGCCGGTGGTGACGATCAGGCTGCCGCCGGAGAAGAGGCCGCCCTCCACCGCCACGGTCTTCTCCCAGGGGAGCGGCACGTCCTGCTCGGTGCTGCTCGACCACGAGCCACCGTCCATGGTGGTGTACATGACCGTGGTGTCCTTGGCGGTGCCGGTGACCTTGTAGACCACGGTGGACTTGGCCGCCACGGGTGCGGCCGCGGCGGGCGCGGCTGGCGGGATCACTGCCACGTCGGTGGTCTGTGGCCCGCTCGCCCGGGTGGTGTTGTCGTCCTTGTTCGAGGTGGCGACCGAGCCGACGACGATGAGGGCGACGATGCCGCCGACGATCCACGGCCACTTCTTCCGCTTGCTCGGAGCCGGGACGGGGGTGGGGGCGGGATAGGTCATGGCGGGTTGACTCCGGGTACTCGTGGACGGGTCCGTGCCGTTCTCGGCGGATGCCCGCGGCGACTGCGCTGCTCATCGCGTCGCGTGCGCAACCCGAGGCGTTACCGGCTTGCGTCGGCCGGGTACCGGTTGTCGTGTTGTTGTCCACAGCGGCGGCGCGGCAGCGGCGCGTTCAAGGCCGAGCCGGGACTGACCCCACGGCGATTCCTTCCTCGGTGAGCGTCTCCAGCGCGGTCGGGGGGCCGATGCGCTGGTACCACTCGAAGCGGTAGGCGTCGGGGAAGGTCGCGTGGGCCACCGCCTCGCCGGTGACCTGGCTGGCGTGGGTGACGATGGCGGCCAGCTTCGCCGACAGTTCCGCGTAGGTCGCCCGCAGCGTCACCGTGATCTCCGACGGGAACAGGCCGAACGGGACGTCCGTGGAGCGGGCCGCCGCGTGGACCAGGTGGGCGTTGTCGCCGAGGCGGGTGAGGTGGGTTCTGTCCACTGTGGCCTCGTAGGACGTCACCCCGGCCAGGCGGGCGGCTTGGCGGCCGATGCGGTGGACGGCGACGTGGTCGGGGTGGCGGTAGATCCCGCGCCAGTCGTAGTGCAGGATCATCTCCGCCTGTTCCGCTTCGATGATCTCGGCGACCCGGCGGGACAGGGTGCCGACCGGTTGGCGCATGAGGGCCATCGGGTGGTGGTTCTGCGGCCAGCCGGGCAGGCCGGAGTCGCGGAAGCCCAGGAGGACCAGGCGGTCGACGCCGAGGATGTCGCCCGCCCGTTCCAGTTCCAGCAGGCGGCGGCCCGCGAGGGTTTCGTGTGGGCGCAGGGGGATGAGGGCCTCGCCCAGGTCGCCGTCGGTGGCGCAGACGAGGACGACCCTGGCGCCCGCGTCGGCGAGGCGGCGCATGGTGATGCCGGTGAAGATGGCCTCGTCGTCGGGGTGGGCGTGCAGGACCACGGCCGTGTGGCCGCGCAGGTCCGGGGTGGTCGACGGGATTGTCACGGGCTTCTCCTCACCAGCGCACGGGCAGTCGGTCGGGGCCGCGCAGGAGCCTGCCCCGCTTCCACGGCACGTCCCCGGGGTCCACGGCCAGGGCCAGGGCGGGGAAGCGGTCGAGCAGGGCACCGAGGGCGACGGTCAGTTCCATCCGCGCCAACTGCGCCCCCAGGCAGTAGTGCGGGCCGTGCCCGAACGCCAGGTGCGGGTTGGGGGCGCGGCGCGGGTCGAGGGTGTCCGGGTCGGGGAAGGCCCGGGGGTCGCGGTTGGCGTTGACCCCGGCGGCGAAGACGTGCTCGCCCGCGCGGACGACGCCGCCGCTCAGCTCGACGTCGACCCGGGCGACCCTGGCGTTGCCGATTCCATTGCCCAAGGGGACGAACCGCAGCAGTTCCTCGACCGCCCCCGGCAGCAGGTCGCGGTCCGCGCGCAGTGCCGCGAGCAGGGGCGGGGTGGTGAGCAGGACGTAGACGAAGTTCGACAACTGGTTCGCGGCGGTCTCGTGCCCGGCGATCAGCAGGGTCACGCCGAACGACACCAGTTCCTCCTCGGTCAGCCGCGAGCCGTGGTCGCGGGCCGCGACGAGGTGGCCGAGCAGGTCGTCGCGGGGGTGCGCGCGGCGGTCGGCGACCAGGCGGGCCAGGTAGGCGCGCAGGGCGGCCTCGCTGTGCGCGGCCTCGGCGGGGTCGACCGCGGTGGTGGACATCATCGCGTCGGACCAGCGGCGGAACTCGGCGTGGTCGCGGTAGGGGACGCCGAGGAGGTCGCAGATGACGGTGATGGTCAGCGGCAGGCTCAGCCCACCCACCAGGTCCGCCCCCGGCCCGGTCTCCGCCACCCGGTCCAGCAGCTCGGCCACGACCTGCTCGACCCGCGGTCGTAGCCGCTCCACCCGGCGGGGGGTGAACGCCTTCGACACCAGCGTGCGCAGCCGCGTGTGCTCGGGCGGGTCCATGCCCAGGATCGAGTCGGCCCGGCGCGGCAGCGCCGTGGTGCGCGGAACGCCCTCGCCCACCGGCGACCGGGTGAACCTGGGGTCGGAGTTGACCAGCTTGACGTCGGCGTACCGGGTGACCAGCCACCCCTCGCCGCCGTGCGGCAGCCGCACGCGGGCCAGTGGTTCGGACTCCCGCAGCTCGGCGAACACCGGGTGCACCCGCAGACCGGTGACCTCGCCGAAGGGGTACACGTGCACCCGCTGGGTTTCCGCCATCTCAGGCGCACCTCATTCCCGGAACGCTCACCCCGAACAAGCTTCCTGCGCACTTCTGCCTTCCCTACCGAACGTAGGCAACCGCTGTCGGACCCTCTGCGCAGTACTGAGCAGACCCCGCCGCCCGGCGGGGTGAGGGTGGCGAGCAGCACAGCAGACCACCGAAGGGGACCGTGGCCATGACCGACATCATCGAGCGCCCCGTGCTCGCGGAGACCGACGAGACCGGGGTGCCCGCGCAGGCCCCCACGGCGTTCAACACCTCGAACAGCGGCTTCGTCATCCACCGCTCCGGCCAGATCCGGCACGAGTTCCGCCGCGAGGGCCGGGAGTTCGCCCTGGAGCTGGCGGGCTTCCTGAACAAGCCGCTGGCGGGCAAGGCCACCATCGTCGTGTTCGAGGAGCTGTTCGGGCAGCAGGACCGGGTGCACTGGGTGCAGCACTTCAAGAACCCCAACGACTACCACGTCATCCTGGACCTGGTCGACCACGACAAGACCTTCAAGGACATCACCGAGCGCGACCGCCTCGCCGAGGGCGGCGGCGGCAACTGGGAGCGGATGTTCACCGAGGGCACCTTCTCCGAGCGCGTCATCGTCCCCCAGCACGGCGTCGGGGACCACGACGACGACGATGACGACCCGACGTACTTCGCCGACCCGGCCTCGCACCAGACCACCGTCCCCGAGGGCGAGCTGCTGCACACCGGCAACGCGGGCGTGACGATCATGCGGACCGCGCACTGCAAGTACGAGTTCCGCGACGAGGCCCGCCAGTTCGCCTACGAGTGGGCCAACCACATCAACAACACCCTGCGCGGCTCGGTGTCGGCGTTCCTGTTCGAGGAGACCTTCGGCCGCCAGGACCGCATCCACTGGACCCTGCACTTCAAGACGCTCAACGACTACCTCAAGCTGGTGGAGCTGGGCAAGGACGAAACCTACCGGCAGATCCTCGGCGCCCGCCGGGTCGCGCTGGCCAAGGGCGGCGGCTCCTGGGAGAAGACCTTCGTCGACGGCACCATCCAGGACCTGGTGCTCTCCCCGCTCAAGCCCGGCACCACCGCCTCCGGTTTCTGACGCCATGACCACGGCGGAGTTCAGCGCGCTGCGCCTGGAGCGGGCCCCCGGCCTGCTGCGGGTCGGCCTCACCCGCGGCGCCATCAGCGGCACCGTGCTCACCGAGCTGCACGCCGCCCTGGACCTGGCCGAGGCCGACCCGGACTGCCGCGTCGTCGCCCTGCACGGGGCCGACGGGGTGTTCTGCACCGGGATGGACTTCGCCGACGCCGCGGGCCACCTGGGTGACGGGGGTGAGCTGGCGCGGGTGGGCGGGGAGGAGTTCCTCGGCCTGCTGCGCCGGTTCACCCTCGCCCCGAGGGTGGTGGTGTCCCTGGTGGACGGCTGGACCTCCGGTGGCGGGGTCGGCCTGGTCGCCGCCAGCGACTTCGTCTTCGCCACCGCGCGCAGCCAGTTCGGCCTCCCGGAGGCGCTGTGGGGGCTGCTGCCGTGCTGCGTGCTGCCGTTCCTCATCCGCCGGGTGGGCTTCCAGAAGGCATACACGATGTCGCTGTCCACCCGCTCGGTCCCCGCCGAGGCCGCCGAGCGCTGGCACCTGGTGGACGAGCTGACCGAGCGGCCGGACACGGCCCTGCGCACGCTGCTGGCCCGGCTGCGCCGCCTGGACGCGGCGACCGTGGCCGACCTCAAGCGGTACTGCCGCGCCCAGTGGTCCGGTTCGGCCGCGGGCGAGGAGCTGGCGCTGCGCGAGTTCGCGCGCCTGATGGCCGACGAGACCGTGGCCGGGCGCATCTCCGACTTCACCACGCACCGGAAGTTCCCCTGGGAGGCGTAGCACCATGGTCGCGTTGGTCTTCCCCGGTCAGGGCTCGCAGCGCAAGGGCATGGGCGCCGGGCTGTTCGACCGCTACCCGGAGCTGACCCGCCAGGCCGAGGACGTCCTCGGCTGGTCGCTGCGGGAGCTGTGCGCCGACGACCCGGACGGGCGGTTGCGGCGCACCGAGTTCGCCCAGCCCGCGCTGTTCGTGGTCAACGCCCTGACGCACCTGTCTCGCGCCCGCGAGCTGCCCGCGCCGAAGTTCCTGGCCGGGCACAGCCTCGGCGAGTACGACGCGCTGTTCGCCGCGGGCTGCTTCGACTTCTCCACCGGCGTGGAGCTGGTGCGCCGCCGCGGCGAGCTGATGGGCCGGGCGAGCGGCGGCGGCATGACCGCGGTCATCGGCGTGGACCTCGACCGGGTGGTCGAGCTGCTCGCGGGCGGCGCGGACACCGGCGTGGACATCGCCAACCACAACTCGCGCACCCAGGTCGTGCTGTCCGGCCCGCCGGAGGGCATCCGGGCGGCGACCATCCTGATCGAGCGGGACAAGGCGGCGCGCTGCGTGCCGCTCAAGGTCAGCGCCGCGTTCCACTCCCGGTACATGGCCGCGGCGGCCGAGGAGTTCGCCACCGTGCTGGCCGGGGTCGCCTTCACCGACCCGATGGTGCCGGTCATCTCGAACGTCACCGCCCAGCCGTACCGGCCGGGCGAGGTCGCGACCCTGCTGGCCGAGCAGATCCGCAGGCCGGTGCGCTGGGCGGAGTCCATGCGCCACCTGATCGACCACGGCGTGGAGGAGGTCGAGGAGCTGGGCCCGGGGCGGGTACTGGCGGGGTTGTGGAAGGCGGCGGTCACCGACCCGGTGCCCGCGCCGGTCGTCGCGGCGGCGCCCGTGGTCGCTCCCGCCGTCGTGCCCACGCGGCCGGTCGGGTTGCGCGCGGAGGACCTGGGGTCGGCGGAGTTCCGCCGGGACTGGGGTGTGCGGTACGCCTACCTCGCCGGGGCCATGTTCCGCGGCATCGCCTCCACCGAGCTGGTGATCCGGCTGGGCCGGGCCGGGCTGCTGGGCTTCTTCGGCGCGGGCGGGCTGAAGCCGGCCCGGGTCGAGGCGGCCCTCGTGGAGATCAAGTCCGCGCTGGGCCCGGACGGCCGCTACGGCATGAACCTGCTGCACTCCCCGGACGACCCGGCGTTCGAGGACGCCGTGGTCGAGCTGTACCTGCGCCACGGCGTCCGCGCGGTCGAGACCGCGGGCTTCACCCAGGTCACCCCCGCCGTGGTCCGCTTCCGCTACCACGGTGCGCGGATCGACGCGGCCGGGGTCTGCCACACCCCGCACCGGGTGCTGGCGAAGGTGTCGCGCCCGGAGGTGGCCGCCGCGTTCATGCGCCCGGCCGCCCCCGCCGTGGTGGCCAAGCTGCGCGACGCGGGCCTGCTGACCGACGAGGAGGCCAGGGTCGCCCTGGTGCTGCCGGTCAGCGAGGACATCTGCGTCGAGGCCGATTCCGGCGGCCACACCGACGGCGGCGCGGCCCTGACCCTGATGCCGTCCATGCTGCGCCTGCGCGAGGAGGTCATGGCCGAGCAGGGCTACGCCAAGCGCCTGCGCGTCGGCGCGGCCGGTGGCGTGGGCGCCCCGGAGGCGGTGGCCGCGATGCTGGTGCTGGGCGCGGACTTCGTGCTCACCGGGTCGGTCAACCAGTGCACCCCGGAGAGCGGGACCTCGGACGCGGTCAAGGACATCCTGGCGTCGCTGGACGTGCAGGACACCGCGTACGCCCCCGCCGGGGACATGTTCGAGATCGGTGCCCGGGTGCAGGTGGTCCGCAAGGGCACCCTGTTCGCCGCCCGCGGCAACAAGCTCCACCAGCTCTACCGCCGCCACGACTCCTGGGAGGAGATCGACGAGCGGACGCGCAAGAGCATCGAGGACACCTACTTCAAACGCCCCTACGCCGAGGTGTGGGCGGAGACCGCGGCCTACCACCGGGGCCGAGGGAAGGACCTGAGCAGGCTGAGCGGCAAGCAGAAGCTGGCCCTGGCCTTCCAGTGGTACTTCGCCCGCTCGGTCCGCTGGGGCCTCGACGGCGTGCCCGACCAGCGGGTGAACTACCAGATCCAGTGCGGCCCGGCGATCGGCGCGTTCAACCGCTTCGCCGCGGGCACCGACCTCGAGGACTGGCGGGCCCGCCACGTCGAGGTCATCGCGGAACGACTGATGAGCGGCGCCGCCGAGGTGCTCGCCGGGATGTGTGGAGGACGACCGTGACCGAGACCGCCGTGGGCGCGCAGGCCCAGACCACGCTGGCACCGGAGGACCTGCTCAACTCGGTCAACTCCGGGGTGGTGGTCGAGCGCACCGCCCAGCTTCGCGCGCAGTTCCGCTCGGTGGGCAAGAAGACCGCGCTGGAGCTGGCGGAGCAGATCAACCACAAGCACCAGGGCGCCGCCACGGTCTTCGTCTACGAGGAGGCGTTCGGCCGCCGCGACCGCCTGCACTGGCTGCTGCACCTGCGTTCGCTGCACGACTACGCGGCGGTGTCGAGCCTGTTCGAGGACGGCCTGGAGGGCACCGGAGAGGGCGCGGGCACCGACCCCATGTACGTCGACGGCTCGGTCACCGAGACCCTGCTGATCCCGCAGCACTGGGGCATGTACGGCACCGACGAGGCGCTGCCCGAGGGCGCCGGGGTCGACACCGCCAGGCCGAACCTGGTGGTGCCGCCCGCCGCGGGCCAGACCTCGCTGCCCGCCGACTCGCTGGTCCACTCGGGCAACTCCGAGATCGTCATCCACCGCAGCGCGGTCACCAAGTACGCCTTCCGCGCCGAGGCCCGCATGTTCGCCCGCCAGATCACCGAGGACATCAACACCCACCTGCCCGGGGTCAGCACCTCCTTCCTGTTCGAGGAGGCGTTCGGCGGCGCCGACTACGTGCACTGGCTCATCCACATGAAGGACCTGGACTCCTACTACGACCTGATCGACATGCACCAGCGCATGGACCAGGCCACCCGCGACATCTACCTCAACGAGATCATCGCCCCGGCCAAGGGCGGCGGCACCTGGAACCGCATCTTCGTCGAGGGCAGCATGGGCGACGTCGCCTTCACCCCGCTGCGGCCCGACCGCTTCTGAGCCCGCGCGCCGAAAGGGGCCACCGGACGCCGGTGGCCCCTTTCGGCGCGTCCGGGCCCTGCTCAAACGTGAGCAGGCATCCGGCAGACCCCGCATTAGCGTCGGAACCGCGGCAGCCGACCGGGGAAATGCTTGCGTGGCAAAAGCAATCCCCCCGGAAAGCCCCCACAGAAGACGGCAACCCTTCGCACGCGGGAGACTGCAATGGCGCCAGCAGACGGCACGGCGGGGAGCACCACCCGGACCGGTGAGGTCCTCGCCCGGGTGCGCGACACCGTCACCGGGGTCCTCGCGGAGCTGCTGCCCGCGGGCACCACCCCCGACCTCGCGGCGTCCCTGCGGGCCTACGGGCTCGACTCGATGGCCGCGGCCCGGCTGTGGCTGGTGCTGCAGACCGAGTACGCGGTGGACATCCCGATCGACTGGGTGGGCAAGAGCCGCAGCTTCGCCGAGCTGGCGGACCGGGTCGCCGCGCACCTGGCCGAGGGGCCGACCACCGGTGTGTCGCGGGCCGCGGGGGTCCTGGTCACCGCCGACCCCGCCAACGCCGGGCAGCCGTTCCCGCTCACCCCGATGCAGCAGGCGTACCTGCTCGGCAGGCAGGCCGAGCTGACCGCCGACGCCGTGGGCTGCCACCTCTACCGCGAGTTCGAGGTCGACGACCTCGACGTGACCCGGCTCGACGGCGCGTGGCGGCGGCTCGTGCGCCACCACGACGTGCTGCGGCTGGGCATCACCGCCTCCGGCCAGCAGTACATCCGCCCCGACGCCCCCGAGTGGACGCTGCGGGTGCACGAGCTGACCGGCGACGACGCCGCCCAGGAGCGCCAAGCCGCCGAGGTGCGCGCCCGCCTGTCGCACAAGCGCTACGCCGCCGGGGACACCCCGTTCACCGTCGAGGTGACCAAGCGCGCCGACGGCACCGGCCGGGTGCACCTGAGCCTGGACGCGATCACCACCGACGGGCACGGCCTGGCCCTGCTGCTGACCCAGTGGGCCGCCCTCTACACCGACCCGGACCACGTCCTGCCCGCCCCGGCCGTCAGCGTCCGCGACAGCCTGGCCGCGCTCAAGGCCCAGGAGGACAGCCCCACCCACGCCGCCGACCTGGACTACTGGGTGGAGCTGCTGCGCGACATGCCCGACGGCCCCGACCTCGGCGGCACCGGCCAGGAAGGCCCCCGCCGGGCGCTGCGCGACTCCCTCAGCGCCCGCGAGTGGGCCGCGATCCGCGAGCTGGCGGGCGCGTGGGACGTCTCGCCCACCTCGCTGGTGCTGACCCTCTTCGCCGAGGTCCTCGCCCGGTACGCCGCGCGCGCCCCGTTCTCCCTCGTGGTCACCACCAACAACCGGGTCCGCCTGCCCAGCGCGGTCGCCGACCTGGTCGGGCCGTTCACCGCCAGCGCGGTGTTCCTCGCCGACTCCACCGCCGGGGTCCGCCTCGACGACGCCTGCGCGCGCACCCACAAGCAGCTCTGGCAGGCGGTGCAGCACTCGTCGGTGTGCGGGGTCACCGTGCAGCGGGAGCTGCGGTCGCGGCGGGCGATCCGCCGCCAGGTGGCGCTGCCGGTGGTGTTCACCAGCATGTTCGACGCCCTGCCCGCCGACGCCGACAGCGGGTTCGCCGCGTCGGTGGACTACGCCGTCAGCCAGACCTCCGGGGTCGCCCTGGACCACCAGATGTGGCAGCAGCACGGCGAGCTGCACCTGCAGTGGGACGTCGCCGACGCGTTCGTCGCCCCCGGGGTGGCCGACGCCGCGTTCGCCGCGCTGGTCAACGACCTGCGCGAGCTGGCCACCCCGCCGGACCTGGAGATCCGCGGCCTCAACGAACTCCAGCAGGCCTACTTCGTCGCCCGCGCCGGGGACACCGCCGCGGACGGCTGCCAGGTGGTCACCAGCCTGCACGTGCCGCACCTGGACCGGACCAGGCTGGAGGCCGCGGCGCTGAAGGTGGTGGCCACCTACGACGTCCTGCGCAGCGCCGTGTCCGGCGACGGCCGCATCCGGGTGCGGCGCGACACCCCGGCGCGCAGGCGGGTGCCGGTGACCGAGGTCGCCGACCCGGCCGAGCACGCCGCGGTCGACGCGGCGACCCGCGCGGCCATGGTGTCCGGGGCGTTCCCGCTGGCCCGCTGGCACCACTTCGACCTGCGCGCCACCCGCTCCCGGGCGGGCGCCACCATCCACCTCGCGGTCGACCTGCTGCTCGCCGACGCCGTCAGCATCCACGCGATCGCCCGCGAACTGGTCCGCGTCTACCTCGACGGCGGCGACCCGCGCCCGCAGGTCCCCTACGCCGAGCAGCGGGCCGCCCGCGAGCACGCCCGGCTGGCCAAGGACTTCCTGCGCTGGCAGCAGCACTGGCGCGACCGCCTCGCCGACCTGCCCCCCGGCCCGACCGTCCCCGACCGGGCGCACGCCGCCGCGACCCGCACCCGGCTGACCGGCGCCTTCACCGACTGGGCGGGTTTCCGCGCCCGTGCCGAGCGGCACGGCGTCAGCCCGGACGCGGTCCTGCTCGCGGCCCTGGGCAAGGCGCTGAGCAGCGCGCACCCGGAGGACTTCACCGTGTCCGTGGTCCGCTTCCCGGAGCACGCGCGGCGGTTCCGGCCCGCCGAGCTGACCGCGTTGAGCTGGGTCCGCCGCGGGCCCGCGGGCCGGTCCATCGTGGAGGCGGCTCGCGCGTACGACGCGGAGTTGGCCGCCGACGCCGAGGCCGACGCGGTCAGCGGGCTCACCGAGCTGCGCAAGATCGTGCTGCGGGAGCGCAAGAACGACAGCGGGTACGGCTTCCCGATCGTCTACACCTCGCTGTTCGACCTGACCGACACCCCGGCCGGCGCGCGCACCGGCGAGTGGCTGACCTGCACCCCGGGCGTGTCGCTGGACTGCATCGGCGAGTTCGACGCGACCGGCGCCCGGTTCTGCTGGGACGTCGTCGAGGCCGACTTCGCCGACGCCCCCGCCCTGTTCGCCGGGTTCGCCGACCTCGTCGCCGCCCTGGAGTCCGACGACGCGGCCTGGACCGCGGGCAGCACCGATGACCCTGCGGATGCGTGGGCCGCCGAGCGGCACAAGATCCTGGTCGAGTGGAACGACACCGCCCGCGACTTCCCCTGCGACGGCCCCATCCACCTGCCCATCGAGCGGCAGGCCGCCGCCACCCCGGACGCGGTCGCGCTGCGCTGGGCGGGCGGCACGCAGACCTACGGCGAGCTCAACGCCGAGGCCAACCGCATCGCCTGGACCCTCAAGCGGCGCGGGGTCGGCCCGGAGACCGTCGTCGGCATCTCCATGGCCCGCGGCCCGCGGATGATCGCCGCCGCCCTGGGCATCCTCAAGGCCGACGGGGTGTACCTGCCGGTCGAACCCGGCCTGCCCGCCGAGCGCGCCGCGGTGATGCTGGCCGAGGCGCGCTGCTCCATCGTGCTGTCCACCTCCGACACCACCCGCTGGCCCGCCGCGTCGTCGATCGAGGTCATCGACACCGACACCGCCGCGGCCACCGGCGGGGAGACGAACCCGGTCCCCACCGGGCACGTCGACAACCGCGCGTACATCATCTTCACCTCCGGCAGCACCGGCAAGCCCAAGGGCGTGGCGGTCACCCACCGGCCGGTGCACAACCTGCTCAACTGGTGCCACCGCACGTTCCACTTCGGACCGTCCGACGTCGGCCTGTGCGTGACCTCGCTGGGCTTCGACCTGTCGGTGTTCGACATCTTCGGCCTGCTCGGCGTCGGCGCCTCCCTCTACATCGCCGACGCCGCCCAGCAGCGCGACCCGGAACTGCTGCTCGACGTGCTGCTCGACGAACCGATCACCTTCTGGAACTCCGCCCCCACCACCCTCAACCAGCTCGCCCCCCTGCTGGCCGCCAAGTCCGGGCACCCCGGCACGCGCGACCTGCGGCTGGTCTTCCTCTCCGGCGACTACACCCCGCTGTCGCTGCCCGACGAGCTGCGCCCGGTGTTCGGCAATGCGCGGATGATCAGCCTGGGCGGCGCCACCGAGGCCACGGTGTGGTCGAACTGGTTCCCCATCGGCGAGGTCGACCCGGCCTGGCGCAGCATCCCCTACGGCAGGCCGATCGACAACGCCCGCTACCACGTGCTCGACGAGAACCGCGAACCCGTGCCGGTCGGCGTCGAGGGCGACCTCTACATCGGCGGCGCCGTGCTGTCGCTGGGCTACGTCAACCGCCCGGACCTGACCGCCGAGCGGTTCGTCGACGACCCGTTCCACCCCGGCGAGCGGCTGTACTTCACCGGCGACCGGGCCAGCTACTTCCCCGACGGGAACCTGTGCTTCCTGGGCCGGGCGGACAACCAGGTGAAGATCCGCGGGTTCCGGGTGGAGCTGGGCGAGATCGAGCACCGGCTGCGCCAGCACGAGGCCGTCACCGAGGTCGTGGTGCTGGCCCGCGAGGACCACTCCGGTGACCGCAAGCTCGTCGCCTACGTCATCCCGGCGGGTGACGCCGTGCCGTCGGTGCGCGAGCTGCGCACCTACGCCGGGCAGGCGCTGCCGGAGTACATGGTGCCGAACTTCATCGGCTTCGTGGACACGTTCCCGGCCACCGCCAACGGCAAGCTAGACCGCGCCGCCCTGCCCTGGCCGGTGACCGACCGGCCCAAGCCCGCCGCGCCCGCCCCGGAGCCCGCCGCCGGGCCGTCGCTGGAGCAACTGGTCACCGAGATCACCGCGATCTTCGCCGAGCGGCTGGGCCTGCCCACCGTGGACCCCGAGGCCGACCTGTGGGACCAGGGGGCGACGTCGTTCACCATGGTCCAGGTCTCCAACGCCCTGCACGAGCGCTACGGCACCCGCGTCCCCGTCTCGGCCCTGCTCGACGAGCCCACCGTGGCCTCCATCGCCCGCCAGCTCGCGGGCACCCAGGCCACCGCCGCCCCGACCGCCGCCATCCCGACCGCCGCCGTCCCAGCGGCCCCCGCCCCGACCGCCGCGCCGATCCCTGCGCCCGCGGCCCCGGTCGCGCCCGTCCCGGCCGCCGTCGCGCCTCCCGCGACCGTCGCGGACCCGCCGACCGCCGACGAGGTCGTGGACCTGTTCTCCCCCGAGCAGCAGAAGGCGTTCAAGAGCGCCCGGCACAACCGCAGGCCCGCCGCGGGCGAGCCGGTCGTGCCGCTGCCCGCTGCCGCCGTCGCCCCGGAGTACTTCGGCTGGCGGGCCAGCCGCCGCGAGTTCGCCCCCGGCCCGGTCCGGTTCGACGCGTTCGGCCGCTTCCTCGGCCTGCTCGCGGAAACCACCGTCGAGGGCCGCACCCGGTTCCTCTACCCGTCGGCCGGTGACACCTACTCGGTGCAGGTCTACGTCCACATCCGCCCCAACGCCGTGGAGGGCCTCGCCGCGGGCGCCTACTACTACGACCCCACCGAGAACGCACTACGACTCGTGAACGCGTTCCCGCAACTGGACCGCTCGCACCACTTCTTCTACAACCGCCCCCTGTTCGACGCCTCGGGCTTCGGCATCTACCTGATCGGCCAGACCGCGGGCATCAAACCCCTCTACCAGGACGAAACCCTCCGCTACCTGACCCTGGAAGCCGGGTACCTCGGGCAGACCCTCCTGCTCGGCCAGGCCGCCGCGGGCATCGGCCTGTGCCCGATCGGCGCGGTCAACCACGACCGCGTCTCCGCCGACTTCGCCCTGGACGACGGGCACGTGTTCCTGCACGGCTTCCTCGGCGGCCCGGCCGAGCACGAGCCCCCGCACAACGGCACCCGGTTCCCCTTCGGCTCCTTCGGCGCTACCCCGGCGAACTCGGGCGAGGCCGCGGGCGACAGCAGCCGCCGCGACCGGCAGGACCCCGGCGAGGTCGCCGTCATCGGCATGGCGGGCACCTTCCCCGGCGCCTCCGACCTCGGCGAGTTCTGGCGCAACCTGCGCGCGGGCAAGCGCGCCACCGGCCCGGTCCCCCCGGCCCGCCGCGCCGCGCTGACCCCCGGCGGCGACAGCGGCCTCACCGGCGGCTTCCTCGACCGCATCGACTCCTTCGACTCCCTGCTGTTCCACACCTCCCCGGACGAGGCCCGCACCCTCGACCCGCAGGCCCGCCTGCTGCTGCAAACCGTGTGGGAGGCGCTGGAGAACGCCGGGCACACCGCCGACTCGCTGCGCCGCCAGTCCGGCCGGGTCGGGGTGTTCATCGGCACCATGTGGCAGGACTACCGGCAGGTCGGCGCCGAGGCGTGGCAGCGCGGGCAGGCGGCCACGGTGTCCGCCACCGCCTCCGACATCGCCAACCGCATCTCCTACTTCTTCGACTTCCGCGGCCCCAGCCTCGCCGTCGACACCTCCTGCTCGTCGTCGCTGGCCGCCCTGCACCTGGCCGTGGAGAGCATCCGCCGCGGCGAGTGCGATGCGGCCGTGGTGGGCGCGGCCAACCTGCTCGCCCACCCCTACCACCTGCGCCTGCTCGACGACCTGGGCCTGGTCGTGGCGGGGGAGCAGCACGCCTACGACAACACCGCCTCCGGCTGGGCGCCCGGCGAGGGCTGCGGCGTGGTCGTGCTGCGCCCGGCCGCCGCCGCGACCGCCGAGCACGACGTGGTGCACGGCATCGTCGAGGGCACCTGGGTCGGGCACTCCGGCCGCTCCAGCCGCTTCGGCGCCCCCAACGCCGACGCCCTGGCCGAGTCCATGGCCAGGGCGTTGAGCGAGGCGGGCCGCGACCCGGCCGACATCGACTACGTGGAGTGCGCCGCCGCCGGGGCCAGCGTCGCCGACGCCGCCGAACTCGAAGCGCTCGGCACGGTGTTCGCCGACGCCCCGACACCGGTCCCGGTGGGCACGGTCAAACCCAACATCGGCCACCTGGAAGCCGCCTCCGGCCTGTCGCAGCTTGTCAAGGTGCTGCTGCAACTCGAACACGGCCAGATCGCCCCCACCCTGGCCGCCGAGGAGCGCTCCGCCCTCGTCGCCTGGCACGACCTGCCGCTGACCCTGGTCGACGCCCCGCAGCCGCTGCGCGCCACCGCAGCCGACGGCCGCGTCCGGGCCATGGTCAACGCCGTCGGCGCCACCGGCACCTACGGCCACGTGCTGCTGCGCGGCCCCGAACCGCGCACCCCGCAACCCGGCCCGGTCGGCGCCCGCCGCTACCCGGTGCTGCTGTCGGCGGCCACCGCCCCCGCGCTCAAGGCCGCCGCCCGCAACCTCTACGACTTCCTCGCCGACCGGCACGCCTCCGGCACCGCCCCGATCCTCGCCGAGATCGCCTACACCCTGCAGACCGGCCGCGCGCACCTGCCGCACCGGCTCGCGCTGACCGTCGCCGACATCCCGGAACTGCTCACCGCCCTGCGCGGGCACCTCGCGGGCCGCCCGGTCGAGGGCATGGTCACCGCCGAGGTCGACGCCGCCCTGGCCGCCGCCAGGGTGGAACCGGCCGACAAGTACGACGCCCTGGCGAGCTGGATCGAGGGCTACCACGTTGAGTGGCACCGGTACTGGCTGCCGCCGTCGTCGCGGGTCTCCCTGCCCACCTACCCGTTCGCCGTCGAACCGCACTGGCTCGACGACGGGCTGCCCGCGGTCGTCGAACCGGAGCCCGAACCCGAACCCGAGGTGTGCGAGGTGCTCCGGCCACTGCCCCGCGAGGCCAGCGAGGACACCGTCGAGTTCGTCAAGCGCGCCTACTCCGAGGCCTCCGGCATCCCCGTCTCCCGCCTGCACCCGAGGGTGCCGCTGGAGCACTACGGGCTCAACTCCCAGCTCATCGCCAAGGTCAACACCCTGCTGCGTGCCGAGTTCCCCGACGCCCCGCGCACCCTGTTCTTCGAGCACGCCGACCTCGCGGGTGTCGCGGGCGCCCTGGAACCCCTGGGCGAGGGCCCCGATGACGACGACGAGGACACCAAGTCCGGAGCGGGCTCCGAGGGCGACTGGCCCTGGCACGGCGGCGCCCCCTCCGGCGACATCGCCGTCATCGGCATCGCGGGCCGCTACCCGCAGGCCGACGACCTGGGGGCGTTCTGGTCGAACCTGGTCTCCGGCCGCGACTGCGTCACCCAGCTCCCGCCCGACCGGGCCCGCCCCGGCTGGCCCACCGACCTCATGTGGGGCGGCTTCCTGTCCGACGTGGACACCTTCGACCCGCTGCTGTTCAACATCACCCCCCGCGACGCGGAGCTGATGGACCCGCAGGAGCGCCAGTTCCTCCAGATCGCCTGGGAAACCCTGGAGGACGCCGGGTACACCCGCGCCCGGCTCGCCGAGCGGCACGCCGCCAAGGTCGGCGTGTTCGCGGGCGTGATGTACAACGAGTACCCGTTCTTCGGCGTCGAGCGCACCCAGCGCGGCACCCCCGCCGACACCGGCTCCGCCGTCGCGGGCATCGCCAACCGGGTGTCGTACTTCCTCGACCTCACCGGCCCCAGCCTCGCCGTCGACACCATGTGCTCGTCGTCGCTGACCGCCCTGCACCTCGCCGTGGAGTCACTGCGCCGCGGCGAGTGCGAGGCCGCCCTGGCGGGCGGGGTCAACCTGTCCCTGCACCCCAACAAGTTCATCCAGCAGAACCGCCTCAGGATGAACTCCACTGACCACCGCTGCCGGGCCTTCGGCGCGGGCGGCGACGGCTTCGTCCCCGCCGAGGGCGTCGGCGCGGTCCTGCTCAAACCCCTGCACCGAGCCCTCGCCGACGGCGACCGGGTGCACGCGGTCATCAAGGGCACGGCGATCAACCACGGCGGCAAGACCAACGGCTACATGGTCCCCAACCCGGTCGCCCAGGGCGCCCTGGTCGCCGACGCCCTGCGCCGCGCGGGCGTCGACCCGGCCACCGTCGGCTACCTGGAGGCGCACGGCACCGGCACCGAACTCGGCGACCCGGTGGAGATCGCGGGCCTGTCCCGGGCGTTCGACCTGCCCCCCGGCTCCTGCGCCATCGGCTCGGTCAAGTCCAACATCGGCCACCCCGAGGCGGCCGCGGGCATCGCCGCCCTCACCAAGGTGATCCTCCAACTGCGCCACCGCACCCTCGTCCCCTCCCTGCACGCGGCCGACCTCAACCAGAACATCGACTGGTCGTCCTCCCCGTTCCGCGTCCAGACCACCGCCGCCGCCTGGGCACCCCCCACCACCCCCGACGGCAGGCCCCTGCCCCGCCGCGCGGGCGTCAGCTCCTTCGGCGCGGGCGGCGCCAACGCCCACGTCGTGGTGGAGGAATTCACCCCCGCCCCGGCGACCCGGGTGGACACCACGCCGCAACTCATCGTCCTCTCCGCCCGCGACACCCCGGCCCTGCGCGCCGTCGCCACCCGCCTCGCCGACTTCCTCCGCGCCCCCGCCACCCCCGAACCCGACCACGACACCCTCATCAGCCGCCTGCACCGCCTCGCCGACAGCGAGATCCAGCTCACCGGCCGCGAACTCGGCGCCTACCTGCTCGGCGGCACCGCCACGGCCGTGGCCCTGCCCCCACTGGCCGACATCGCCCACACCCTCCAGGTCGGCCGCGAACCCCTGCGCGAACGCCTCGCCATGGTGGCCCGCGACCACGCCCACCTCCTGTCCACCCTGGACGACTACCTGGCCGCCCCCGCCCAGGTCACCGCAGGCAGTGCTGTTCCGCCCACCCCGGCCCGCCCCGCCGCCCCATCCGGCCCCACCACCGATGCGGGCCGGGACCCGGTGGCCCAAGCCCACCTCTCGGCCCCCGGCGGCTTCGCCCCGCCCGGTTCCGCCGTCGGCGCAGGCCAGGGTGTGGCGGCCCAGGTCGGCCTCCCGGCCACCGACCGCACTCCCGGCGGCCCGGTGCTCCCGGGCTCCGACCGGGGCCCGGCCGGAGCCGAGCGTCCCTGGGTCACCGGCCGCACCCCCGGCGGCTCCGTCCCACCCGGCCCCGTCGCCGACGCCGCGGAAGACCTGGAGGCCCTGGCCCGCCACTGGGTCACCGGCGGCCGCGTCGACTGGTCCACCCTGCACCGGACCCGCCCGCGCCTGACCGGCCTCCCGTCCTACCCGTTCGACCGCAAGCGCTACTGGCTGGCGGACGAGCCCGTCCCGCTCCTGCGCCCGGACTGGACCCCCACGCCGCTCACCCCCCGCCCGCTCGCAGCCCGGCTCGCCATCCGCCACACGGCGGCCACCACCGCCCTGGCCCACCGGATCGCCGAGCTGGCGGGCGGCGCCTGGCTGGTCCCCGACACCGCCGACACCCCCACCGAGGCCGAGGCCCTGCTCGACCTCACCGACCTCGACGGCGTCGACCGCCCCTGGCAACCCCGGCTCGCCGCACTCCGCGCACTCGTCGCCGGAGCCCGCGGCCGGGACCTGCGGATCCTCCAGGTCACCCGCGGCCTCCTCGGCCCCGCGGGCCCCACCCCCACCCTCACCGGCGCGGTGGTGGCGGCCTTCGTCCCCCTCCTGGGCGCGGAGTACCAACGGGTCACCTCATCGGTCCTGGACATCGACGCAGGCACCGGCAGTGGCGTTGACAGCGGCTCCGACATCGGCACCGACGTCGCGGCGGCGATCCTGGCCGAACTGGCCGCGGGCCCCTCCGGCCGGGTGGCCATCCGCACCGGCACCCGCTTCACCCAGACCCTGCACCCGGTCACCACCCCGCCCACCCCCACCACCATCCACCCCGACCGCACCTACGTCGTCACCGGCGGCACCCGGGGCATCGGCGCCCTCGTCGCCCGCCACCTCGTCACCCGGGGCGCCCGCACCCTCGTCCTCACCGGCACCCGCCAACCCACCCCGGAAACCCGCGCCCTGATCACCGACCTGGAGAACCAGGGCACCCGAGTGACCCTCCACACGGGACCACTCACCCCGGAACTGTTCACCGCGGCCCGCGCGAAGGCCCCCATCGCGGGCGTCATCCACTGCGCGGGCCGGGCATCGGCGGGCCGCCCCTCCTTCATCCACAAGGAGACCGAGGACCTGGCGGAAGTGCTGTCGCCCAAGGTGGACGTGCTGCACACCCTGGCGGCCAACCTCCAGCAGGACACCCCGGACTTCGTCCTGCTGTTCTCCTCGCTCTCCGCCATCGCCCCCGCACTGGCGGGCGGGGTGCTCGACTACGCCGCCGCCAACGCCTACCTCGACCTCTACGCCGACCACCAGTCCCTGACCGGCCGCCCGTGGTTCCGCGCTGTCGCCTGGCCCACCTGGCGCACCACCGGCATGGGCGCCACCGCCCCCGACAGCAGCGCCCCCGCGGGCATCGCCTCCCTCACGGACGCCGACGGCCTGGCCACCCTCGACCGCGCCCTCGCCCTCCCCACCCACCCCCGCCTGGTCCCCGCCCGCCCCCTCACCCCCACCACCGACCCCACCACCCTGATCCACCCACCCCACA